>NZ_VPDL01000009.1:0-117559 GCF_013417705.1 Acinetobacter sp. YH12235
TACTGGAGAAATCTAGGAGGTATGTTTTGCCTGAGAGGAGGGTTAGAAGTTGCCCAAGAGTTGTGAAAGGTAAACCACTGAAATACCCAAGAAAATGCCAGTCAATTTCTTAACTGACTGGCATTACCCATGATGGACGGTCTTTTTATTTTCGCTGCTTAGTCTAATTTACCCATTGCATCGAGATATTTTTCTGCATCCAGTGCCGCCATACAGCCTGAACCTGCAGAAGTAATCGCCTGACGGTAGATACTGTCTGCGATATCGCCTGCAGCGAATACACCCGGGATAGAGGTTTGGGTGGCATTCCCTGCGGTACCACTTTGAACCTGAATATAACCATCACGCAGTTCTAGCTGGCCTTCGAACATAGTGCTATTTGGTTTATGACCAATAGCAACAAATAGACCTGATACTTCAACGTCCTGAGTTGAATCATCTTGAGTTGATTTTAAACGTACCGCAGTGACGCCAGTGGTATCACCCAACACTTCTTCTACCTGATGATTCCAGATAATGCTGATTTTGCCTTCTTTTTCTTTTTCAAAAAGATGGTCTTGCAGGATTTTTTCAGAACGCAACGTATCACGACGATGAACTAGGGTCACATGAGAAGCGATGTTAGAGAGATATAACGCTTCTTCAACAGCGGTATTACCACCGCCCACAACCATCACTTTTTGTTCTTTATAGAAGAAACCGTCACAGGTTGCACAAGCGCTCACGCCTTGACCCATAAATGTAGCTTCTGATTCCAGACCCAGGTATTGCGCAGTTGCACCAGTACAAATGATCAGGGCATCACAAGTGAACTCTTCCATATCGCCTTTCAGGACGAATGGACGAACGTTAAGGTCAACTTCATTGATATGATCATAAACAATTTCAGTACCAAAACGTTCTGCATGAGCCTGCATACGTTCCATTAAAGCTGGACCAGTCAGACCTTCAGGATCGCCAGGCCAGTTATCTACTTCAGTCGTTGTGGTTAATTGACCACCCAGTTGCAGACCTGCAATCAGGGTCGGTTTTAAGTTTGCACGCGCTGCATAGACTGCTGCGCTATAGCCAGCAGGGCCAGAACCTAAAATAATCAGTCGTGAGTGACGTGCGCTCATTCGCTGTATCCTTTTTTATTTAGAAATTTATTGAATTATACGTGAAACTGTATAACAGTGGTGTGAGATTAAAGTCGATATTATTGATCATCGAAATCGATTTGGGCTATATAGAAGAAGTACACAATAATGCATCTTTTTTGATGCAACAGGTGCATAATATGCATTTTATTGCGACGCTTTTTTTGAAGCATACCAGCAAAAGAATATTCATGAAGAATTGGTTACAGGACAGTATATGACAGCGGTGTCGAGTGCCTATGCACAGCGCTTAGTAATGACATTATTTTTAGTCTCATTTGGGATTTATCTGTTTCTTGCAACAGTGACCTATACACCATTTGATCCGGGGTGGATGCATATCTCTAGTGATACGCAGACAGTTTCAAATGCCAGTGGGGTTGCAGGGGCCTGGATTTCAGACCTGTTATTTGGTTTTCTCGGTTGGGCAAGCCTGCTGATCCCTGTGTATCTGTTTATGGAAGCAATCCAGGTCTGGTGGCCGCGCAGCTTCCTGAACCGTCCATTCCGCTATGCTGCCCAATTCTTCCTGTTATTGACTACATCGGCGTTGCTGTTCCTGTTCTGGCAAGTTCCAGCCGATACGCTGGATAATTCTTCAGGCGGGATCATTGGCTATGAACTGGGCCAAAGTCTTGAACAATTACTAACTGTCTATGGCGCAGCTTTTTTCTTGCTGGTGCTTTGGGTGGTTCTGTTTACCTTGGCATTTGGTGTGAAATGGAACAAGACCTGGAGCAGTCTCAAGGCAACACCTGCTTATCTGCAAGACCTGTTCTACCGTAATGTGCCAGAAGGTATGTCTGATTTTGACCGTACCGCACCTGTAATTAAAAAAGAAGCGGTAAAAGCAGCTGCCAAAAAAGTGACAGTACCAGTCACTGCCGCACCTGAGCATGATCTGGTAGAAGTCGACCCTGTAGTTCGCGATCATGTCGCTGAACGCCTGTTTGAGGATTTTGCAGATAAAGAATCGCACCAGCCTCACCACTATGAAGAAGATATTTCTGAACCTGTACAGACATCAGCTTCAGAACCTGTTCAGGAACAAGCACCGCGAACAGTAGAGCCGGATCGTGTGGTGGCAACAGGGGAGGTGTGGCGTGCGTTACATTCCAATGAAGACCAGCGTCACAAGCAGGATATCGATGCTTTGCTTAAAGCTGCAGAAGAAGAGCAAGCTGATTTTTCTCCTGATGCATTTGCAGCTGCGTCAACGAATCACAATGCTCATGAAGTGACATCATCATCTACCGCCAAGAATAATCTGGACTGGGATGATGATGAAATTTTTGATGAGTTATTGGCCGCAGTCCCGCAAGGTAAAACCGCAACGGATGTGCATACCCCGTTCAATTCAGCAGCAGCTGAAAAATCCCTCAGAATTGTAGAAGATGCTGGAACAATCAGCTCAACTGCGGCTGCTCCACTTATGGCTGCACATGCGATTAAAAATACCAGCCTGGAAGCGGACTTTGAGGATCTGGACGATTTACTGGTTGAAGCTGATGAACCAAAACCTGCACCTGTACGTGCATCAAGTTATGCCCAATCTTCTGCTTTTGTTCAAGCACCGATTCAGCGTGTAGAGACAGCAGCTCAAACCGCAGCGACCAATGCAGCAGTTCGGGAAGCATTGTCCAAAGAAGAATTTATTGAAGCTTGGCATGAAACTGCCGGTAAGCCTCAGGATGAAGACGAGTTTGACTTCGATGCGCCACTGACCGATGCCGCTGGTCGTCCAATGTCACGAGCCATGCAGGTCGCTGAGCGCCGTAAAGACCTGTCACCATTGCCGGGTCTGGAATTGCTGGATAAAGTCGATCCGAACAAAAAAGTGAATTTCACTGAAGAGCAATTATCCCGTTTATCAGAACTTCTGGAAATCAAGCTTCAGGAATTTAACGTTAAAGCCAAAGTGGTCGAGGCTCAGCCAGGCCCAGTCGTGACCCGTTTTGAACTGGACCTTGCGCCTGGTGTGAAAGCTTCCAAAGTCACTAATATTTCACGTGACTTGGCTCGTTCGATGTCAATGGCTTCAGTACGTGTAGTCGAAGTTATTCCAGGTAAGCCTTATATCGGCATTGAAGTTCCGAACAGTAGCCGTGAAATGGTGCGTTTGATTGAACTGGTACAAATTCCAAAATTCAATGATCCAGATGGCATTTTGTCGATGGCCATGGGTAAGGATATTTCAGGCAATCCGGTGATTACTGAACTGGGTAAAGCACCGCATATGCTGGTAGCAGGGACTACGGGTTCTGGTAAGTCGGTGGCGGTTAACTCGATGATTCTATCGATGCTATTGAAGTACACACCAGACCAGTTACGCCTGATCCTGATCGATCCGAAACAGCTTGAATTGGCCAACTATAACGATATTCCACACCTGTTAACCCCAGTTGTGACCGATATGAAAGATGCAGTCAGTGCCTTGAACTGGTGTGTGAATGAAATGGAACGTCGTTACAAACTGATGTCTTTCCTGAAAATTCGTAAGCTCAGCGACTATAACCGTAAGGTAGAAGAGGCGCTTGCCAATGGTGAAGAGCTATTTGATCCAACCTGGAAAGCGAGTGAATCAGTCGCAGGGGAACGTGCACCGCGCTTAACGCCATTGCCATCGATTGTGATTGTTGCCGATGAGTTCGCGGATATGATCATGCAGGTCGGTAAGAAAGCTGAAGAGATGATTACCCGTCTGGCACAAAAATCCCGTGCTGCCGGTATTCACCTGTTACTGGCAACTCAGCGTCCCTCAGTAGATGTGATCACTGGTCTGATCAAGGCGAATATTCCGACACGTGTCGCACTCCGTGTGAACTCGAAAATCGACTCACGTACCATTCTTGATGCAGGTGGTGCAGAAGATCTGCTCGGTCATGGTGATATGCTGTTCCTTGGCCCGGGTAAAATTGAGCCGGAGCGCGTACACGGTGCCTTTATTGCCGATGATGAAGTGAACCGGATCTGTGATGCATGGCGTGAGCGTGGTGCGCCTAACTATGTGGATGAGATCCTGACTCCATTTGATGAAGAACCGTCTAGTCGTGGCTTTGAGGATGGTGGAGATGGTGGATCGGATCGAGATGCGCTGTATGACCAGTGTGTAGCCTTCGTCTTGGAAACCCGCAAAGCATCAACTTCATCTTTGCAGCGTAAGTTCAGTCTGGGTTATAACCGTGCTGCACGGATCATTGACCAGATGGAAGAAAATGGCATTGTCAGCTCAATGGGTGCCAATGGGAAGCGTGAGATCTTGGTTTAAATCCAGAATCTCTAGCGATTAAAAAAGCCTGCTTTAAGCAGGCTTTTTTATGCATTACAACTTATGCAAATTTTTCTAATACTGCGAGGAACTCGGCACTTTGACGCGGATAAGTGGCAATCACGTCATGAATGCACTGTCCTTCCGGATTGGTGGCGTTAAGATCGCGGCCATCTGCGACAAATTTGGTTAGCAGGCGCTCATAGTCAAAAGGACGCATATGCTTGAATGCATGATAAAGCACATGAAAATCTGCATTGACGCCTGCAGGAGGAAGCTGATTCAGGTAGGCATATACACGCTCATCTGACCATTCTTCGTTAAAGGTCGCTGGTTGAGATAATGCCATCGCAATCTCCTTGATGTAATTCTTCGGCATGAAAAAAGGCAAAATATGAGTTCGCAAGAGGCAAAGTCTTATCATGCACTTTGTCTATTCGAAGTATCACTTCACGTTTTGAGATGAGGTAAAAAATACTAATTACTATCAAGTCTACGCGAAGCCAAGCTTCTGGTCTTGCGTCTCAACAAAGCGGCGCTTTGTTGAGGCTCATATTTTGCCTTGAATCAATTTACTTGACTAATCAAAATTCAGATTATCGCTCTTCAGGTAAATTGATATTCATTTCAAGCATTTCAATGTTTGCTTCAGAACGTACCTGCATCTGAATGTGCTGTTCATCAACCCCGCGGACGTAGCGATTGACCACTTGCATGATCTCTGTCTTCATCTGGTCAATTTTATCCTGACTCAAACGGCGCCCCAAACCCTGTTCAGAAGCAACAATGACTTTCAAACGGTCTTTCGCGGTTTGTGCGCTTGATGGTTTATCCTCGCTACTAAAAAGTTTACTCCAGAATCCAGCCATGTTTACGCTCCAAATAATCGTGCTAACCAGCCCTTAGGTTTTACTTCAATATGACGGTAAGGACGCTCTTCACCCAGGAAACGTGCTACAAGGTCATCATAAGCCTGACCTGCGGCAGATTCGGTAAAGTGAATCACTGGTTTACCTTCATTCGATGCCTGTAGAACGCTTGGACACTCAGGAATAACACCTAAAGTTGGAACACGTAAAATATCTTTAGAAATATCGTCAATCGTTAACATTTCCTGTTTATCGGCACGTTCCGGATTGAAACGGGTAATACACAGGTGTTTACGGATGCGACCTTCGTTTTGTTCTACTTTTTTAGTTTTACTATCTAACATGCCAATGATGCGGTCAGAGTCACGTACTGAAGAAATTTCAGGGTTAGTCACAATGATAGCTTCATCTGCATGGTACATGGCTAAAATGGCACCACGTTCAATACCTGCAGGGGAGTCACAGATGATATAATCAAATTCTTGTGAAAGCTCATCCATTACACGTTCTACGCCTTCATCAGTTAAAGCATCTTTATCACGTGTTTGTGAAGCAGGTAAAATATATAAATTTTCAATATCTTTATCGCGAATCAGTGCTTGTTGTAATCGTGCTTCGTTATTGAGAACATTTACAAAATCATATACTACACGGCGTTCACAGCCCATAATCAAATCAAGGTTACGCAAGCCTACATCAAAATCGATTACCACAGTTTTGTGGCCACGTAGGGCTAAACCTGTTGCAAAAGATGCACTTGTTGTAGTCTTACCTACGCCACCTTTGCCTGATGTTACGACAACAATTTTCGCCACCGAATCCACTCCTGTTATGGTTCAAATCCCCTATAAAATGGGGTTTTTGGTGTTTATTTATACATTAAAATTGTAGAGCTTCAAATACAAGCTCTTGTTGATCATTCAAGTAAATATGCACGGGTTTTTTCACAACATTCGGTGGAATGTCGTCGGCCACACAGTAAGTACCTGCAATAGAAATCAGTTCGGCCTCCAGCGCATGGCAGAAAATACGCGCTGCAGTATTGCCACCCGCACCTGCAATCACACGGCCACGCGCGCTGCCATAAATATGGATATTGCCTGAAGCAATCACTTCTGAACCACTGTTTATTCCGGCCGTAATAATAATGTCACCCTGATTCTGCACAATGCATTGGCCGGTGCGCAGAATTTCATCGTGATAAGAAGTCACATGCGCGACGATCGGTGCTGCATCAGCTTTTTCATCGTCAGCAGCAGATTCGGATTTGACTTCCATGACCTGTTCTTTGGTCGCCTTAATTTCCTGTAACTGACGGTCTGGTGGCAGAACAGGGAACTGAATCGCACGAGCCTGATCCCCCAGAATCCCTTCAGTCACTGCCATAGGCTGAACTTCGAGATCAATCAGTAACTGGATCAGGGCAATCAGTTCCTGATCGACTGAACTTTCAATCACCGCCAATGTGCCTGGCGGAAAAGCCGCTTGTAATTTTGGTTTCAGTTGCTGGCGGATTGCATCATGATCATTGGTATCGAGGCTAATGCGTAGCGCATTGACCATTCTGCCTTTTATCCGTATGTCAGCCATAATTTTTCCTTAATACTTCTGACTTGCTGTTTTATGTCGAAGCAATGTTGTAAATAGTGCAAATCCTAGAACAAATTTCGTTAATTCTCTAGCGATCCAAGTTATTTTTTTTATACGAATAGAATCAGCTTATCTTAGCCGAGTCTGCAAATGAAAACTCATCTATCTATTGAGCCCTGATTTTGTTCGTGTTCTTCTAAAATCTGTTGCCACTGTTTTACTTTGACCTGTTTTTGAATGGCTTCAAGTGTTTCAAAAACAGCCGATTCGACTAATTTATCAATATGTGGATTATGTTCAATCTGAATCTGGCTAATCTTATCTGAAATCATGGCAAAAGTCGGGTTTTCTTGTGATCCACTATGTGTAAAAGGATCGATCAGGCCTTGAGTGATATTTTCTCCCAAACGTTGACCAATACTCTGGATCTGCCGCTCCAGCCGCCCACCCACAATGGGAATCAGACGTAGAAGCTGGGTGAGTTCAGGTGTATCTTCAATGGCCTGATTGACGACTTGCCCGACATTTTTTGAAATCATGAAGCGCTGTGCCTGTAATTCCTTGCCCAAAGATTCTTGCAAGATATCTGCCAAAGCAACAGCCAGTAATTTACGGTGATGTTCCACCAAATCATCAATTAATTGTTTATGTGATGTGCTGGTGCTGAGTTCACGCTTAATGCCATCCAGTACCGTCAATACTACACGGCTCGAAAGTTCTTCCATCAGCAGGTTATAGTAGAAATTGCCCCGTCTGTACCAGCTTGCCGGTATGACTTTGTATCCATGGCTATGCAGGTTGTAGCCAATCGCGACTGCACGTAATAAACGCAGAAAACGTAGCTGTGGGATGATGGATAAAATTTCATACCAGTGCACAAAGGGAAAGAACCACCAGCGGGCATGGTGACGCATAACAATGGCAATGAACCAGCGAACGATGAGTTCAATAATCAGGAAGGTGGTAAACCATCCCTCGGTAATCATTACCCAGGGACGTAATTCACTCTTATAAAACTGTAAGACATCAGGCAGACGAATAAAGTCAAACAACCAGTGCCCAAAATCGCTCATCAGAATGGCATTGGCACAGAGACAGAACAAATTGATGATGATGACAACCATCATGAAAATGTCGTAAATCAGTGCAATTTTCCAGCCCCAGGTACCTTTGCGAATAAACTTAAATGAGCTGGACACGAGGTCCGGATTGTCGTTCTTCATAGTCTCTCTGGCAAATGTCAGGCAGAAGCGGAAATCAGATTCTGCTGCATTTGCTCAATTAATTGGTCTTTTTCAGTCCAGATCTGGTCTACCCATTGCTGGAAACGTGCACGGTAATCTGCATCATCTTCATAATTGCCGCCGAGTACCCAATCCGGAATGTCAATTTTTCTTAAGTTCACGGCAATACGCGGAACTTCGCCTAACCAGAATTCCCCATAACCTGGCACGCCATCAGGATAAACAATAGACATATCCACCAGTGCATCAATTTTGTCCCCCAGAATGTTCAGTGCCAGCGCGAGACCGCCCGCCTTAGGCTTCAACAAATGCTTATAAGGCGATTTTTGCTGTTCATGCTTTTCTGGGGTAAAACGTGTACCTTCCAGATAATTCAGCAAAGTAAATGGCTGGCTAACCAGTTGTTCACATGCCTTGCGTGCTTCTTCCATATCCCGATATTTCAGGGAAGGGTTTTTGGCAATCTGTTCCTTGCTATGCCGTTTCATCATCGGGAAGCCCAGAATTTTAAAGGCTTGACCTACAAATGGAATAAAAATTAGTTCCCATTTTGTAAAGAAGCGGGTGAGAGGCATACGCGTTAAACCGAAATACTGGTTTACCGTGGTATCCACCCAGCTCTGATGATTACAGGTCATTAAATAACGCCCCTGCATGTTCAGATCCAGAGATTCGTCAATACTGATTTGCCATTCGGTATTTTTCAGGACATTGTCAATCAGCCAGTTATTTACGCCCAACCAGCTATTGGTAATCTTGATATTGGTTTCATCAATCTTAGAAGATTTCTTAAAAAGTTTGGTCAGCCCCAAAGCCAGTACGGGTGGTCCATGAAAAAAAGTACTGCCAGTCATGACAGATGTCACCATGAGGCCACGGGTAAGTTTTTTTAAAGTCGTTTGTTGCTTGCTTTTAGATGACATATAAAAACAGTCCCAGAGAATAATCGTCTAAATTTCATCACATTTTGAACAATATAGAGGGAGTTGAGCGAATAGAAAAGTCCGATCGTTAAACTATGAAGAAACTATGATGAAATTCAGGAAATTGGTTACACATAAACATTATAAAATATTACTAAAAGATTTATTATTAACAAAAATTCAATGGTTATCCCATTATTTTTAAATCATTATCTGACCTAAGATACAAATTACACTACAAAGGAGGCATGCAATGCGTGCACTATTAATTTCAGCAGCTGTAGCAGGGGCAGTAGCACTTACAGGTTGTCAAACTACTGGCAATAACCTGGGTGGTGTTGAGTACGACAAAACAGCTTTGGGTACAGTAATTGGTGCTGCTGCAGGTTATGGTATTTCTAAAAGTAATGCCAATACTAGCCGTCAAAACAACCGTGCAGCTGCAATTGGTGCAGTACTTGGTGGTGCAGCGGGTGTTTACCTTGACAATAAAGAGAAAAAATTACGTCAGGCTACTGCGGGTACAGGCGTAGACGTTAACCGTAATCCAGATGGTTCAATCAACCTGGTAATGCCTGGTGCGATTACATTTGACACTAACAAGTCAAACATCAAA
The DNA here is from genome assembly GCF_013417705.1 of Acinetobacter sp. YH12235. Taxonomy (NCBI): domain Bacteria; kingdom Pseudomonadati; phylum Pseudomonadota; class Gammaproteobacteria; order Moraxellales; family Moraxellaceae; genus Acinetobacter; species Acinetobacter sp. YH12235. Next base: position 9,650 of record NZ_VPDL01000009.1, read on the forward strand.
CCAAACTTCTATGCAACATTGAATAAAGTTGCCCAAGTTCTGACTGAAGACAGCCAAAGCGGTATCTTGGTAACTGGTTATACAGACAGCACTGGTAATGACTCAATCAACATTCCATTGTCTCAAGCACGTGCACAATCTGTTGCGAACTACCTTGCTGGTCAAGGCGTAGCACGTACTCGTATCAATGCACAAGGTCTTGGTTCAGCGAACCCGATCGCAGACAACTCAACTGCAGCTGGTAAAGAACAAAACCGTCGTGTTGAAATTGCAGTATATGCTGTTCAGTAATCACTGATTTTGTAGAAAAACCACCTTCGGGTGGTTTTTTTTATGTCTGAAAGATGACGCAGGAAAATGAATTTTCAATTAGGCATCTGGGCATGAGATGACTATAATCGGAGCCGAATCTAGAAGAGGAAGCACTATGTCACTCGCCAGTCAGTTAAATGACAAGCAACTTGAAGCCATGAAATATACTCAAGGACCCTTGTTAGTACTTGCCGGAGCGGGTTCAGGCAAGACCTCGGTAATTACAAGAAAAATCGCGTACTTGGTCAAGCATTGCGGGATTCCGGCTCACCGGATTACGGCAATGACCTTTACCAACAAGGCGGCACGTGAAATGAAAGAGCGTGTCACCAAATTGCTGACCCGAGAAGAAGCCAAAGGCCTTTCAGTCTCGACCTTCCATACTTTTGGTCTAAATTTATTACGTTTAGAGCTCAAACACACACCGCTAAAAAATAATTTCTCGATTCTGGATGCCGATGACTGTAAGCGGATTCTGATGGATCTGATGCATCGCGATAATCTTTCAGGTGCAGAAAGCAAAGAACTGATTGCTAAAGCCATGAAGGTGATTTCGGACTGGAAAAACGATCTGATTCCACCAGAACAGGCTCACACGACTTGTGAAACGCCAGAAGATGTTCAGTTCGCGCATTTATACCAACTTTATGAGCGAAATCTGCGTGCCTATAATGCCGTCGATTTTGATGACCTGATTGTGATGCCAACGCGTCTGTTACAGGAAAATGCTGAAGTTCGGGATAAATGGCAGAACCGTGTACGTTATTTGCTGGTCGATGAATATCAGGATACCAATACGGCACAGTATATTCTGGTGAAATTACTGGTCGGGGTCATGGGGCAGTTCACCGCTGTAGGGGATGATGATCAGTCGATTTATGCCTGGCGTGGTGCCAAGCCAGAAAATATGGCGCTGTTACAACAGGATTTCCCGAATCTGAAAGTGATCAAGCTGGAACAGAACTATCGTTCTACCAGTCGTATTCTGAAAGCTGCCAATACCGTGATTGGCAACAACCCGCATATCTTTGATAAAAAGCTCTGGTCAGATAAAGGCCATGGTGAAGTGATTCGGGTCATCACTTGTCGTAATGATGATGATGAAGCAGAACGCGTAGTGAAAGACCTGATCACGCATAAGCTGATGAATGGTAAAAACTGGAAAGATTACGCGATTCTGTATCGTGGTAATTTCCAGGCACGTATTCTGGAAACTCAGCTGCGCCAGATGCAGATTCCTTACAAGCTCTCTGGCGGTCAGTCTTTCTTTGCGCGTGCAGAGATCAAGGACATTATGAGTTACCTGCGTCTGATCATTAACCCGGAAGATGACAGCGCTTTCCTGCGGATTATTAACACACCGAAACGTGCCATTGGCCCGGTGACGCTGGAAAAACTCGGTCTGTTTGCCCAGGAAAATAATCTGTCTCTACTGTCAGCGGCAGGCGATCAGCGTTTAACTATGGTCATTCCAAAGAAAGCGACCACACAACTGGCAGAATTTTCAGATTTTATCAATAACTTTACCCGTAACTTGCTGGAAGACGATGAGCCCGTACCGATTATCCGCCAGATGATGGTTGAAGCAGGCTATATTGACTATATCAAGGAATCCGCAGCGACGCCGGCACAGGAAAAAACCAAACTCGATAATATTGAAGTGCTGTATAGCAGTATTCAGAGTCTGATCAATCGTGCAGAAGATGTCGATGAAAAGAATATCGAAAGTGTCATCCGTAAGATGGTGCTTCTCGATATGCTGGAACAGCAGCAGGAAGAAGAAGATACCGATAAGGTTAACCTTCTGACCTTGCATGCATCCAAAGGTCTGGAATTCCCTTATGTCTACTTAATCGGACTGGAAGAAGAAATTCTGCCACATAAGAACTCGATTGCTGCCGAAACAGTCGAGGAAGAACGCCGTCTAATGTACGTGGGGATTACTCGTGCGCGTCAGGGCTTGACTATTACCTTAGCGGAACAGCGTAAGGCGGGTGGACAGATGAAGCAGATGACCCCAAGCCGCTTCCTGGATGAGCTGCCAGAAGATGAACTGGAGTGGTTAGGCCGCAAGAAAAAACTTGCAGGCAATATTGATCCAAAACAGCAGGCTCAGCATTATCTGGATAATTTACGTGCCTTGATTAAACGGTAAAAGTAACAGAACGCTACGATTTTGATTCTTTAAATTTTTTGATATTAAACAACAGGAATAAATACATGAAAGTTCAGGTGAAAGTCCTTGATTCACGTCTAGGTCAGGAATGGCCATTGCCGACTTATGCAACGACTGGCTCAGCAGGACTCGATCTTCGTGCATGTGTCAACGAAACGACTGTGATTGAACCGGGTCAAACAGTTTTAGTAAAAACTGGTTTGGCAATTTATATTGAAGATCCAGCATTTGCTGGTTTGATCTTGCCACGTTCTGGTTTAGGTCATAAACACGGGATCGTTTTAGGTAACCTGGTGGGTCTGATCGATTCAGATTACCAAGGCGAGCTGATGGTTTCTGTATGGAACCGCAGTCAGACGGCATTTAGCCTGGAACCTGGTGAGCGTTTAGCCCAATATGTATTAGTCCCTGTGGTACAGGCCGAATTTGATCTGGTGAATGAGTTTGAAGCAACCGAGCGTGGCGCGGGCGGTTTCGGTCATACTGGTAAAAACTAAAATTAAAGGATGACTTAACTTGGATGTTCTGGGTTAAGTCATCTTTTTTTAGAGTTTTAATCATAAAAACAATAAAAAAATGACAGAGCTATTTAATAAACTTTATTCTTGAATTTTATTTCAATGAAAAATATTTAAATAAATTTTTAGTATCATTTAAATAGAAAAATAAAATCATTCAGAATTTAAGAAAATAGATGATAAATAATGCAAGAAGTCATTTTTAGTTGGGTTTATTTATTTTACTAGTTATACAAATTAAATACATAAAAGATTAATAATTATACTTTTATAATTGATTGTCACATTCAATTCATATAAAAATACAGAGTCTTAAAACAAAAACAAATGTTTAAAGTCATGATGATTGCTTAATCATTATTTTATCTCCTTATATTCAATAGTGAAAAGAACAGTTTATGGGATCCATGAATCAACCCTTTCCGGCTCACATTTTTCGTGCCTACGATATCCGGGGTAAAGTCAGTTTACTCAGTACAGGTGTGATTGATGCTATTGCGCATGGTCTGGCTCAGCAATATCAAGCTGCGGGACAGACTCGGGTTGCGATTGGCTATGATGCCCGAATCAGCAGTCCGGCTTTTGCTGAAACCATTCGCCGTATTTTTCAAGACTATGCTATTGAAGCCGTCATTATCGGCTGTTGTTCCAGTCCGATGTTGTATTACACAGCGCGTCAGTTTGATGGTAATGGTGTGATGGTCACGGCCAGCCATAATTCTAAAGAAGATAATGGAATTAAATGGATTATTGCAGGGGAGCCGCCTTGTCCCGAGATGATTCAGCAGGTCGCACAAAAAGCAAAACTTCATGTAAATAGTTCTTTATCGTGTCTGAATGATTTGCCTCACCAAATTATTCCCGAATTTTGTCTGCAATATCAGCAGGAAATGCTTGAAGATATTCAGTTGAAGCGCCCATTTAAAGTAGTGCTGGACGGTCTGAACGGTTCAGCAGGACGTTGTGCCAACTTGGTGCTGCAAAAACTAGGTTGTGAAGTTACCGCCTTACGTTGTGAAGCCAATGGGCATTTTCCGGATCATGCGCCTGATCCTTCTCAGGAAGCGCATTTACAAACCTTGCGTCAGGTTGTCATGCAACAGCAGGCAGATCTGGGTATTGCCCTAGATGGTGATGGGGACCGGTTGGTACTGGTGGATGAACAGGGTGTCATTATTAGTGCTGATCAGCTTCTCTGTTTATTCGCAGAAATTTGTATGACTGGCACAAAAGCATGTCAGTTTGTTTATGACGTTAAATGTTCAACCCTGATTCGCGATACAGTTCAACGCCTGGGCGGAAAACCGGTGATGATTCGTACTGGTAGCTCATTCCTGCGTAAATATCTGGCGCAATCCCAGCATCAGGCCATTTTTGGTGGTGAATATGCCGGGCATTATGTTTTTAATGACGCACGTGGCTGGGGTTATGATGACGGTCTTTATGCGGCGCTCCGGGTCATGGAATATCTGGACCAGAAAGGTATGACTTTAAGTGAAGCCTTGCGTGCTTATCCAAAACGTCACGGAACTGAAGACTTATATATTTCCACTCATCAGGTGCAGCCTGTTGAGCTTTTAAACTTTGTTGAGCAGCAATCTACGCAATTAAATGCACAAATCAGTAAAATTGACGGGATACGTCTTGATTTTGATGATGGTTTTGGCATCATTCGAGCATCCAATACGGGTGAATATTTCACGGTGCGCTTTGATGCCAATGATGCACAAGGCCTGAATGAAATTCGACATCTGTTTGTATCCATGTTGCGTGACCGTTATCCACAGATCGCTCAAGACATTTTAGATGCTCAATAAGGAGAGGCGAATGCCAAATCAGCATACAGGCATCGACAAAGCACAAATTTTGACTGAAGCTTTGCCGTATATCCAACGCTTTGCGGGTAAAACCCTGGTGGTAAAATACGGTGGCAACGCGATGACGGATCCTGAGCTAGAAAGCTCTTTTGCACGTGACATCGTTTTATTAAAAACAGTCGGTTTAAATCCGATTGTGGTACACGGCGGTGGTCCACAAGTCGATTCTATGCTGAAACAGCTAGGTCGTGAATCTGACCGTATTGATGGTATGCGCGTGACAGATCCGGCAACCATGGAAGTGGTCGAGATGGTTCTGGGCGGTAGCGTAAACAAATCAATTGTGAACCTGATCAACAAACATGGTGGCCGTGCAATTGGTCTAACCGGTAAAGATGGCAACTTGCTGCGTGCCAAAAAGCTATTAATGGAAAAGACGGCTGAAGACGGTTCAATCCAAAAAGTAGACCTGGGTATGGTGGGTGAAGTCGTTGGGGTGAAAACTGACGTACTGGAAATGTTTACCAACAGTGACTTCATTCCGGTGATTGCGCCACTCGGTGTCGATGAAGAAGGCAACACCTATAATATCAATGCGGATCTGGTTGCGGGTAAAGTGGCAGAAGCATTAGGGGCAGAAAAGCTGATTCTTCTGACCAATATTACGGGGGTGCTGGACGAAAATAAAAATCTGCTGACCGGTTTAACGACGCAGGAAGTTGATCGTCTGATCGAAACGGGTGTGATCTATGGTGGCATGATTCCTAAAGTCGGCTGTGCGCTTGATGCAGTAAAAGGCGGCGTGATCAGTGCACATATCGTGGATGGTCGTGTACCACATGCGAGCCTGTTAGAAATCTTTACTGATCATGGTGTAGGAACTTTAATTACCAATCGTTCTAATCCACATCGTCCATAAAGATAAATTGAATATCAAAGAGTCTCACTTGAGGCTCTTTTTTATTTCTTTTATTTTAAGATTTTGATCACTAGAAATATGAAAGTTAAATCTAAAGTATTTATTTTTAAGCTAAGTTTTGAAGCTTAAACTCCTTTTGCTAAATTAAATATAAAAAAATAGTTTATTAGCATTTTTAGCGCATAGCATTGCAATGATCGAGATTTGAAAAGGTTCAGCCTGTGATGCACAATAACCTTAAGAACACTCTGTGACCTGAATGAAGATTATGTGCCAGCTACTTGGAATGAATTGTGCGACACCAACAGATATTACCTTTTCATTTCGAGGTTTTTCTCAGCGGGCGGGGATTACCTCAGATCATTCTGATGGTTTTGGGATTGCTTTCTTTGAAGATAAGGCTTGCCGGTTATTTGTTGATAATCAGTCAGCTGTTGAATCACCGATTGCAGAATTGGTGCGTAATTATCCGATCAAATCCCGTAATGTAATTGCACATATCCGTAAAGCGACACAAGGCAAAATTAATCTGGAAAATTCGCATCCGTTTAGCCGTGAATTATGGGGACGACAATGGATCTTTGCTCATAATGGTGATTTAAAAGATTTTTTACCTGAGCTTTCTGGACGTTTTACGCCAGTTGGCAATACTGACAGTGAGCGTGCTTTCTGTTATTTGCTGGATCAGCTGGTGAAACATTTTGGTTATGATGAACCGAAGCTGGATCAGGTTTTTGATTTGTTGGCCGAGATTTCTCCATCCATTGCAGAGCATGGCACTTTTAATTTCTGTTTATCCAATGGTCAGGCATTATTTACCTATGCAACGACTAAACTGCATTGGCTGGTTCGTAAATATCCATTTAAGCCAGCCCAACTGATTGATATCGAAGTTGAAGTTGATTTTAGCCAAGTCACCACGCCTGAAGATCGAGTCGCTGTGATTACCACAGAGCCGCTGACACAGAATGAAGAATGGACTGCATTTCAAGAAGGTGAAATGATTTTGTTCAGAGATGGAGCCAAATATCGTTCCCAATTGACACATGTCGCCCGTCTGGAAAGAGAACGTTTGGATCCTTCGCTTAAAAGAGTGACTAAAGCAGATTTATATTAAATCTGGTTAAAATTCGATATTAAAAAACAGGACATCGCTCCTGTTTTTTTGAATTTGATATTTATTTTATAGTGAAATCATTAAAATAAATAAACCATGAAATATAAAATCGATCAAAAAATACTTTATTCTTGTGGTCGGGTTTAAAATATAATTGATTGGATAAACAATGATTTACATTAATTAAGTAGAAAATAAACTGAAAACCAACCGATTTACTTCATTTTTATTTAAATCAATTAGATATATGATCTTTTTCAAGCGATAAATCATTAATATCAATAGGTGGTCGTAATGAAAATGAAATGGGTTCCAGATTATAATACTGGTATCGATGTGATTGACGATCAGCACAAACGAATTCTCGATTATATCAATGAGATTGATGGAATTGATGCCAATACCGATCGTGCTCGTATTAAACAGATTCTAGAAAATATTATTGATTATACCCAGTCTCATTTTACCTTTGAAGAATCACTTCAGGAAGAAGCGGGTTATAAATATCGTGTGCCACATAAACGTGTGCATGACCTGTTTATTAAAAAGATTGAATCTTATCGTGACCGTTTTGAATTGGGCCAATCTATTGAAGCGGAATTACATGAAGTATTATCTAAATGGCTGATCAATCATATTCAGCACGATGACGCGGATTATGTCGGTGCGGTAAAAGAAAATATGATGGGAATCATTAAAGATAAAGAAAAGAAAAAGGGTAAAAACTGGTTTGCCCGTTTCTTCTCATAACTCGATTGTTCTTAAAATAAAGACAAATCGGAAAAATAAAAAATAAAGCTTAATAATAAATTTGCGCAGCAAATCACGGGCATGGTGGTTTGCTTTTTTGTTTTTGATTTTCATCGCCTCACAAGGCAAAATAGCGCTAGATTTTTATAGGAATACATCATGCAGGACAATGCTATGTCAAAATGGTTATCGCCTCTGATGGCTTTCTGTTTATCCTTTCTTATTATTGCGACACTCGCACCGATAACAGGTATTCAGATTGACCGTCAGCTTGATTTCTGGATGTTGTGGTTAGCGACCATGCTAATACTGGCCCTTCCAGTCTGTTATCTGGAAATTGCTCTGGCGAAACGCTCAAAAACCACTGCATTACAGGCATTGTCGAGCCTTACCCGTGAAGCTGATAGTTCTCAGCGCTGGCGGATCGTCGGCTGGCTGGCGGTTGTATTTATCCCATTCCTTGCGGGTGCGATGCTCAATCATGCTTCTAATGTGATTGCAGTGGCCAATCTCGATGTTCAGCAGCCAGTGATTTTTGCGGTGCTGGTAATTGCTGCATTTGTCTTATCGCTGGTGCCACGTTTAATTCTGGTTGGGATTACCACGATCGGCGTACTTGCATCTTTGATCATGGCGAATGTGATGGGAACTGAATTACCGGCTTGGCAGGTAACACCCGTCCAATTCGTAGAGTGGGGCAATGCCACTGTATTGGCTTTGGTGGCGAGTGGTCTAGGTATGGGGCTGTATTGGCAATCAAGTCTGGCTGTCGTAAAACAGCAGGATGTTGCGACTAAAACAGCCTTACCGATTTGGGTGGCGCAGCTATTAGCGATCATCGCCTTTGGTTTCTTTGCAGTAAAAGCTGAAATCCCTGCATTTGCTTTAATCGCAGCCATTGTCGCAGCCGCTGCTTTGCTTATGCAAATGGCACGTGAGCAATTACAGCAACGTCAAATGAATATTATCATTCAGTGGGCGATTGTGATCGCTGCCACCTTGGTCTGGTTAATTCCAAATGTTGCTCCAATTTTCAATAATCTGCTGATTCTTTGGGGACTGGTGATCAGTCTGATTTATGCCTTGTTTGCTGGCTGGATCATGAAGATCAGCCATTTGCGTAAATCGATGAACTTCAGCTCAGAAGCGGTATATAACATCTGGCGTATTGCGGTTCGTATTGTCTTGCCAGTATCAATTATTCTGGCGATTGTTGCGGTATTAGGACAATTTTTCTGATGACTGAGGCAATGATCTGGGTGGCCTATGCTACCCCGGAACAACAGTTTCATATTGCTGTACCTTTCCAGCCCGGCATGACTGCATTGGATGCAATTGAGCAAAGCGGAATCCGTGCACAGGTGGAATTGCCTGAACCTCTGAATCTGGGGATTTTTGGCGCTAAGCTACAGGATCATACCCAGCCATTGGCAGCAGGGGACCGGGTAGAGATTTATCGTGCTTTAACCATTAATCCCAAGGATATCCGCCGTAAACGCGCTGAGAAGAATCCGGTAGGACGTTATGCCAAAGGTAACCGTTTCAAGCAAAATAAACGTTCCGATTAGTGGAATGTGGCTTTATTGAACAGATGGTCTGATTATTTGATAAATCAATCTATTTAATTAAAAAAACCCCTGATCATACAGGGGTTTTTTTATGCAAAAGCGATTATAGTGGTGGGGCATTTAAGATCGCTTCTTTGGAACCTGGTAGACCTGGTTGAGATTCTGGAATGGTTTCCAGACCTTCAATACGCTCTACGATACCAGACTGATTAAAGTAAATTTTTAGATGCTGGCCTTGGGCTGCTGGGATCTTGGCTTTTTTAGCATAGGTTCCTGGGGTATAGTTGTAGATGTAGTCCCAGCGTAGCGGATTGAGCGGATCAGATACTGTTGGACTACCGAGCAGGAAACGCACCTGTTGGTGGCTCATTCCTACCTGAATTTTAGAGGCTTGTGCTTGAGTTAAAGGTGTTCCTTGAGGAATATCAACTTTGTACACACCTAATGTCGAACAGCCGACAAGCAATGAAGTGACGAATAACGTCAGCATGATTTTTTGCATTTTGCTACACTATCCCAAATTAATTATGATGCATTTGATCCAAGGATAGATCATACTGCATCTAAACTTTGTTGCCTATTCCAACTTTGATTTTGTTGAGAGACCTTTTTACATGCCTATTTCAAACCAAGATTTACGAAAAGCTGGACTGAAAGTTACCCTTCCACGAATTAAAATATTAGAACTATTAGAAAACTCTAGACGGCATCACCTTAGCGCTGAAGACATTTATAAGACTTTACTCGAACAAGGGGAAGATGTGGGTCTTGCAACTGTGTATCGTGTGTTAACACAATTTGAGGCAGCAGGGATTATCGAGCGTCATAATTTTGAAAATAATCACTCAGTTTTTGAAATTATGCAGGAAGATCACCATGATCACTTGGTTTGTCAAAATTGCAACAAAGTCGTTGAATTTACAAATGATGTGATTGAACATGAACAGCACGAAGTTGCGAAGAAATTTGGTTTTGCATTGACTGGACATTCACTTAATCTTTACGGTTATTGTGACGCGCCTGAATGTCAGGAAGCTTACCGTAAGAAATAATTCAGCTTTAGGCTGAAATAAAAACAGGCTTTATTAAAAGCCTGTTTTTTTATGCTTTGAAAATGATCAGGTTTGACCATCAAAAGTAATATTGGAATGCGCACGTAATAAATGCTCGCCACCTTCTTCTGACAGTTTGATTTGCAGACGCAGGTCGTTTGGTGAGTCGGCGTGTTTTAGTGCATCTTTATAGCTAATCTGCTTGGCCTTATACAGGTCATATAATGCCTGGTCGAAGGTTTGCATGCCCAGTTCACGTGAACGTTTCATCAAATCCTTGATTTCATGCACATCGCCCTTACGGATCAGATCCGCAATCAATGGCGAATTGATCAGGATTTCAATCGCTGCACGGCGGCCATTACCATCGATAGTTGGAATTAGCTGCTGTGCCACAATGGCTTTCATGTTCAGGGACAGATCCATAAACAGCTGGCTGTGACGGTCGGCTTCGAAGAAGTGAATGATACGGTCGATGGCCTGGTTGGCGTTGTTGGCGTGCAGGGTCGCAAAAACCAGGTGACCGGTTTCCGCAAAGGCAATTGCATAGTCCATGGTTTCACGAGAACGGATTTCACCGATCAGAATCACGTCTGGTGCTTGACGCAGGGTATTTTTCAATGCGACTTCAAAGGAGTCAGTATCAATGCCGACTTCGCGTTGGGTAATGATACAACCCTTATGCTGGTGCACAAATTCGATCGGGTCTTCAATGGTAATGATATGACCTTTGGAATTTTCATTACGGTAGCCAATCAAAGAGGCGAGGGAAGTTGATTTACCGGTACCGGTTGCACCCACAAAAATAATGATACCGCGTTTGGTCATTGCCAATTCTTTTAGAATAGGCGGTAATTTCAGCTCATCCATAGTCGGAATGACGGTTTCAATACGACGCAGTACCATACCTGGCTGATCGCGTTGCTGGAATGCGCTGACACGGAAACGTGCCGATTTGTCCGGGTTGCTGATGGCGAAGTTACACTCGCGTGTGTCCGCAAATTCCTTGCGCTGCTTCTCGGTCATGATTGAGTTAAGTAGCTGTCCCACAGCTGCACCCGGTAATTTTACCGAGCCAATCGGTACAATCTGACCATTAATTTTGATAGAGGGTTCAACATCGGCTGTAATGAACAGATCCGAGGCCTTTTTCTCTACCATGTAGTTGAGTAAGCCGTTAAAGTCCATGATAAAACCCCAAAAAATTAATTATTTTTATAAGAATGATTCAGGCTGTTTTGCTGCAGTACGGGCGACTTGCGGACTGATAATGCCTTTCGATACCAGCGTTTTCAGGCTTTGATCCAGTGTGGTCATGCCATAGTTGGCACCTGTTTGAATCGCAGAGTACATCTGTGCCACTTTGTTTTCACGGATCAGGTTACGGATGGCTGGAATACCGATCATGATTTCGTGTGCAGCCACACGACCGCCCCCATTTTTCTTCAACAGGGTTTGTGAAATAACGGCTTGCAGCGATTCAGACAACATGGCACGCACCATGTCTTTTTCTTCAGCAGGGAATACGTCAATCACACGGTCAATGGTTTTTGCCGCTGAGGTGGTATGCAGGGTACCGAAGACCAAATGACCGGTTTCCGCAGCAGTGAGTGCCAGACGGATGGTTTCAAGGTCACGCATCTCACCGACCAGAATAATATCCGGGTCTTCACGTAATGCGGAACGTAATGCTTCATTAAATCCATGCGTATCGCGATGCACTTCACGCTGGTTGATCAGACATTTTTTCGATTGGTGTACAAATTCGATTGGATCTTCGACGGTCAGAATATGGTCATAGCGGTTGTCATTGATATAGTCCAGCATTGCCGCCAGCGTCGTTGATTTACCCGAACCGGTTGGTCCTGTCACCAGTACAATACCACGTGGATATTCACAGATATCTTTAAAGATCTGACCCATGCCTAGATCTTCAATAGTCAGTACTTTAGATGGAATGGTACGGAATACTGCGCCTGCACCGCGGTTCTGGTTAAATGCGTTCACACGGAAACGGGCTACGCCTGGAACTTCAAAAGAGAAGTCAGTTTCCAGATTTTCTTCATAATCACGGCGTTGCTTGTCGTTCATGATGTCGTACACCAGTTTGTGTACTTCTTTGTGTTCTAGTGCAGGCAGGTTGATGCGACGTACTTCCCCGTCCACACGAATCATGGGTGGTAAACCTGCTGATAAGTGTAAATCCGACGCACCATTTTTAGCAGAAAAGGCTAACAGTTCTGTAATATCCATAAGGTCCCCGAGTTCATTAAAATGTTATTTATTTTGCTAGAATAATAAGGCTTTCCCACAGCTTAACCAACACTTAGTTGATGAGCAAGGGAAAAAAATCCGCACGAAATGAGAACCCCATCAATGAATATGCTGCAACAGTCACGAAATCAGGTTTTAGCTCAGATCCAGTCCGCCTGCGCTCTGGCGGGGCGTGAGCCGGATTCGGTGCAACTTCTGGCCGTCTCCAAAACCCAGCCTAGCCCTGTGCTGGCAGAAATGTATCAGGCTGGTCAGCGTGCTTTTGGTGAAAACTATTTACAGGAAGCGCTGGAAAAAATCACGGCACTCAAAGACCTGGATATTGAGTGGCATTTTATCGGTCATGTGCAGCGCAACAAGACCAAACATCTGGCAGAAAACTTTGCCTGGGTGCATGGGGTGGATCGTCTGATTATTGCTGAACGTTTATCTAATCAGCGTAGTGATTCTCAAGCTGCACTTAATATCTGTCTGCAAGTCAATATTGATGGGCAGGATAGCAAGGACGGTTGTCAGCCTGAGGAAGTGGCCGATCTAGTAGCACAGATCAGTCAATTACCGAATTTGCGCTTACGTGGTCTGATGGTCATTCCTGCGCCAGAAAATACTCAGGCTTTCGCAGATGCCAAAGCCTTGTTCGAGCAGGTCAAAAGCCATCATGCAAAACCTGAAGACTGGGATACTTTAAGTATGGGGATGTCTGCCGACATGACCGAGGCGATTGCAGCAGGTTCTACCATGGTACGTGTGGGAACTGCCTTGTTTGGCGCACGTCCTAAAAAAACGGACTGATTTATACTGACAATTGAGTTTTGGGAAAGCGTTATTGCAGAGTAGTTGATAACGCTTTTTTTCTTTGGGGTTCCAGCCATTTGGCCATGAACCAGGCAAAGAAAATTAAGCTGCACATGCTCATAAATAAAGATAAAACGGCACACTCAAGACCATGATCAAGCGTTGCAGGAAAGCAGCCTAGAATAAAAAGCAGTAAAGGAAAATGGGTGACATAAAGTGTATAGGAGAAATTTGCAGACTGAGGCCAAACTGGTTGATATTGGCTTTGTTGATGTTGCAGCTGCACAATCCAGCAGACAAAGGCGAGCCCCATACACAGGTTAAATGGCACAAAATAATTTACACGATATAAGTCAGCCTGTTCAATGACATGAAACTGGTAAGCATCCGCACAGGCAATCATAAATGCCAGACCAAATAGGCCCAATTTAATGGGTTGTAGTCGACTTAAAAAACGCAGCTGGATCTGCCGGAATGAATTGGCAAAGGCAACTAGCCAGAGCAGAAAATAAAACAGAAACTGATAGTTCAGTAGAGAAAGCCCTAGAAGCAAGATAAAAAAGCCGATTTTAGCGATTCCAGAATCTTTTAAAAAAGGCAGAAATCCGGCCAGTACATAAAACCAGACTTCAAAGCTCAGGCTCCAGAGCGGCGCATTGGCAGATACCGTCGGTGTAATAAAGCCGTTTAGAAAGAATAAAGAACCTAAAAAATCCTGAGTGTCAATGTTATATGCAGTCCGAATCATCATGCCAAAACTGTTCTGGAACTCATGGCTATGTGAAGCAAAAAATGTAGGTGCTAGCGCATATAGAATCAGACTGAAAGCGGATGCAAACAGAAAGGGCGGTAAAATGCGCCGATAACGCTGCCGTATATACTGCCGCAGATTAAAATTTTCATGTTGTTGGATGTTGTTCTGGATCGAAGTCCCGATTAAATAGCCACTGAGCACAAAAAAGATCATCACAGCAGCCTGGCCTAATAGACGTACCCAGGAATATAGGCTCAGATCAAAAGGCGCGATAAAAGCCTGAAAACTATGACTGAATAGCACCACAATGGCACTGATACCCCGTAAGCTCTCAAGTTGTAAGCTGAAATAGGGCGAGAGCTTGTTCGGGATAGAGTTCATGCTTTAACCTATAATCTGAATGGTACTGGCACCGGCACCGACCGGTTTAACCTGAATCTGAACCGGAATCCGTTCATGCATTTCCTGCACATGTGAAATTAGCACCACTTTACGGCCCTGACTCTGCAAATGATCCAGTGCATTCATGACCATATGTAAGGAAGCCGGGTCTAAAGTACCAAAACCTTCATCAATAAATAGCGATTCTAGTTTCATTGAGCCGGAAGCCATATTGGCAATCGCCAAGGCCAGAGCCAGAGAGACCAGGAAGGTTTCACCGCCAGAGAGTGACAGGACAGGACGCACTTCGCTGTTCATATCCAGATCGATAATCGCCAGACTTAAACTGTCTGGAATCCGGTGCAGCTGATAACGCGGAGCCAGGGGCTGTAATTGCTGATTGGCATATTCGACCAGAATATCCAGGTGATGTTCCTGCGCGATTTTCTGGAATTTGGTGCCTTCCTTATGGCCGATCAGGTCATAGATCCGGCCCCAACGATATTCTTCAGCTTTGACCTGTTCAATCTGATGCTGGTAGCGTTGTAAGGTCGACTGATTATTGGCATGTATTCTTAATTTAGTGGCTACCTCATTACAGGCATTTTCCTGTTCAGCTTTTTCCTGTGCCAGACTACTTAAGCGTAGTTCAACTTCTTCAAAGCTAAGTTCAGGCTTGGATTTCAAATGATGTTGATATTGTTCTTCCAGAATGTCCCAAGCCGTTTTGGCATTTTCAACCACCTGATGTTGTGCCTGTAATTGCTGGCGAATTTGCTGATGCTGTTGCAAGTCAATATTCAGGCAATGCTGGATATACTCGGCATCAAACGCAGGATGTATATTTTGCCAGTTCTGAATAGATTGCTGGCATTGCCTAATCTGCTGTTCTAGTTGCTGAATCTGAGTGATGAAACTCTGTTTTTTCAGTTCAGCTTGTTGCAAATGCTGATCATGCTGCTGGGTCATCAGACTCTGTGCCCGTAATTGTTCATCCAACGCCTGTTGTTGTTGCTCCAAACGGTCACGCCATTCCTGTGCCTTAGGATAAATCTGTCCGGCATGGGTAAGGGTCAGATGGTTGAGCTGTTCACGTAGCGCTTTACCCATATTCAGCGCCGTATCCATCTTTTGCTGTAACTGAGCATCATATTGTTGATGCAGGCTGAGCTGATCACGTGTTTTTTCAATCTGCTGGTTTAAGTTTTGGATGTGAGTCTCTAGGGTTTTGAATTCCTGAGACTGTTTCTGACGTTGTTGCAGTTGTTGGGATAACTGCTGACAGCTTGATGAGGCATCAGTAATCCAGGATTTCTGCAAGGACTCAGGCAGTAGATTAAGAACCGGATGAATCATTTGTTCTAGCTGTAAATGCTGCTGCATGCTAAAACGTAGTTGATCCAGCTGTTGCTGTTGCTGACGCCATTGTTTCCAGTCACTTTGCTGATTTTGCAGGGTCTGGACTAGCTGCTGTTGTTCTTGTTGAAGTTGAAGCACATGCTGACCAAGCTGTTGCTGCAAATGATCTGTACTCTGGCTTAAATCAAACAGCAAATCAAATTGCTGAAGATCCTGATTTAATTGAACCTTCTGCTGTTGTAGTGTCGTATTGAGCTGACTGCTGCGTTGCTGATATTGCTCAATTAGGGTTTGTAGTTGAGATTGCTGGATTTGTGCTTGCTGCCATGTCTGAGTCAGTTGCTGTAGTTTTTTCTGAGCTTCCTCAAGCTGCTGGTCATGTAGCTGTTGCAAAGCATTTTCTAGTAGTTCCTGATGCTGTACAAAAGGATGCTCATGACTGCCACAGACCATACAAGGCTCATTTGGTTTCAGCTGTGCACGTAATTCCTGAACACTTTGTGCCTGTAATAAACGTTGCTGAGCCAGTACTTGTTGCAATTGTTCGAAAGCCTGTTCTGCTTCCTGACGTTGTTGCTGTAATTGAACCAGCTCAGTTTCTAGTTGCTTTAAACGATCATGATAGCTTTCTAACTCGCGGTTCAATTGCAGGCTTTCAGTTTCTAAGCCAGCCATTTGCTGTACAGTGCGCATTAAAGCTTCAAGCTTCGAATGCTGGGTACTGAGTTGCTGTTGTTGGGTCTGGAACTGTTGGATTTGCTGTTCAAGCTGGTCCAGATGAGTATAGCGCTGAGTGAGTTCCTGCAAGCTGGCAGATAAAGCCTGTTGCTGCTGTTCCAGTTCAGTCCGGCTAGATTGGAAAAGTGCCGGGTGCTGCCGCATGAATTTCTGGTGAAGTTCCTGATAGTCCCGCAGGCGTTGCAGAGTCGCCTGCGGTTCGTCATCAAAAACCGCTAAAAAGCTCTGTTGTTCTAGTTGCTTTTGAATCTGCTGGTACTGAGCCTGAACCTGTTGTAACCGTTGCTCAGTCTGCACCAGTTGATTCTGAACAGGCTGAATCTTCTGGGTTCTATAGGTCTGCTGTTCAGCTGCAAGCTGTCTGTACTGATCGCCAATCGACAGCATTTCATGATCCAGCTTGAGTCCCTGATCCAGATAAGGCTTGATCTTCTGGAACTCTTGTTGCTGCTGTTGTTGCTGTTGCTGAATATGCTGCAACTTGTGCTGTTCGCTATCACGCTGCTGCTGAACTGACATGAATTCGGCAACAAAGTTTTGTTGCTCAGTCAGTAAATGGCTACGCTGCTTTTGAAACTGATGTTGCTGGACAAACTGTTCCCGAATCTGCTGAAACTGGTCCAGTTGATCTAATAACTGTTTTTGCGGTGTCATTTTCTGTTCAGCATCCAGCTGAACCGTATAGATTTCTTTTTTGGCCTGAATTTCAGTATAGAGATAATGCTGCTGGCGATGCCATTTCAGGTCATTCTCCAGTACCTTTTCGCTCTGGTTTAGATGTTCAACCACCTGTTTTAAAGTCGTGTGTTGCTGCTGCAGAGCAGCAATATCTTCTTCAGATAACAGTTCCAGATGACCGATTAATTTTTCCAGGTCAGCACGTTTCTGCTTCACTTCACTGTGTTTTTCAAATGCTTTCTGGCTGACCAGACTGAAAATCTGAGAATTGGTCAGATATTCGAGTAAATCGGCACGTTCATTATCTTTGGCTTTTAAAAAGGCACCAACCTCAGACTGTGCTAATAGAACCGCACGGGTAAACTGCTCGAAACTCAAGCCGACCAGTTTTTCAATCAGCGGCGTGCATTCAGAAATTTTCTGGTTCAGCACCCGTTGATCATCCAGACAGGTAATGGCACGATCGACCTTTAAATTACCATCCACTTTCTGCCGGGCACGACGAATTTCCCAGCGTGCCGTATAGCGTTTCTGGTCTAGGGCAATAAACTCAAGCTCGGCAAAACCCTGTACGCAACCACGGCGCAGAATATTTTTGGAATCCTTGATCGAGACATCCTGTCCACCTGCATCTTTCAGACTACCTGTGGCACCTTTTAAACGTGGAATTTCGTTATACAGCGCCAGACACATGGCATCGAGCAGAGTAGATTTACCAGCACCGGTTTTTCCGGTAATCGCAATCAGTCCGGCATGTGCCAGAGGATTTGATTCAAAATCAATATGATGCGTACCAGCGAGAGAGGCGAGGTTATTTAGGCTCAGACGGATAATTTTCATGGCTGATCCTAAGCTTGTTGTTTTTGTGCAAGTTCATGTTGGGCTTCGACCAATAACTGCTGAAAATCCTGCTGCACCGAATGATCCTGGCTATAGCCCATTTTTTCCCAGATATTGAAAAACAGTGATTCAGGTGTTGGAGGTGCCAAGTCAATTTTAGAGCTATCAGCCTGATCTTCTGCCTGACGTTGATAAATCCGGCTGATGCGTAGCAGACGATAACGATCTGGTGGCAGTGCCTGTTCAATCTGCTGACGTAAATCTACCGGTGGCGGTGCATCGGTAGTGTATTCAATTTCCAGAAAATGTCGTGCTGCTAGATGCTCAATTTCCCCAGTCGGCAGTGCTTTTACTTTGCTGAGCAGATTTTCCAGATTTTCTCGAATTCTAAATAGCTCGACAGTACGAGGAACTTTCAGCGCTTCAAACTGAAAACGCTGTTCAGCATTTTGTTCAGGATCGATTCTGACTTCAACAACCTGATGCGAATAGTTGATCTCACTAAAGGATAGGGGAATCGGGGAGCCACTATAGCGAATATGCGGCTGACCGACTTTCTGCGGTTTATGCAGATGTCCCAGAGCGACATAGTCAATGACTTCATCAAATAGCGCCGTTGAGAGAGCCTCTTCATTGCCGACGATAATTGGACGTTCCGAATCGGAAGTTTCACCGCCTTGCATATGTGCATGTGACATAAGAATCAGTGCCTGATGTGGCTGCTTACGTGCTTTGGCTTCGGCAATCAACTGTTGGTGCAGATAGCTGATGGCATTCTGGCTATTATTGGTATGTTCATTAATACCGGTAATTTCGGCACTGCGCAAATAAGGTAGAGTTAGGCACCAGGCAATAATCTCTTGCTGCTGGTCATAAATCGGAACCAGCAAACGATCCAGATCAAGACCATTGTCCGCAGTCCGGCCGACAATACCCACCGCTTTGGCATTGAATTTAGTGAGTAAAGGCTGAACCTGTTCAATCCGGTAACCTGAATCATGGTTGCCGGCAATCATCAGGGTTTGCATATGCGGTGCCAGCTCATGAGCATCGGCAAGGAATTGATAAAGCTGTCTTTGGGCACTGGAAGCGGGATTGATGACATCAAAAATATCACCGGCAATCAGTAGGGCATGTGGCTGTTTTTCCTTGATTTGTTCAAGGAGCCAATTCAGGAATTGTGCATGTTCAAATTCACGGTCATGGTTATGGAAAAACTGTCCCAAATGCCAATCAGAAGTATGTAGAAAATGAACTGCCATGTATACTCACCTTTATTTTTGCCTTCCTACTATAGAAAAAAGCCCAGCTAAAAATCTACTTGAAAAAAATATTTTGATCTATTTCATTGCTACACATCATTAAAACTATTTTCAGCGTAGTTTTGAATATTAGAATAATATCTATGAAATCAATAAAATATGATGTTTATATATAAAGTATTGAATCCAGTGTTTTTATTTTAAATTTTACTTCAGGCATTTTTCATAGCATCTGGGTAGCAGAACCAATATTTTTTATAAAAATTGCTAAAAACAGACTTGAAAAAATGCAGCCGATCATTATTTTATGCTGCATAAGAAGCTGATAAAAATTTGCAGGCGAATTGCTAAAAACGGTTCGTCCAAAAAATAAAAACCGACGATTCGAGTGATGATGAAATCGTCGGTCAAAGATTTGTGTATAGTGAAAATTTTGGCTGCTATTCAAAATTTTCTAAAACACTGGACTTATTGCTTTAGCAAAGAGAACGAAAATTTGTGGATGCCAGTCCAAATTTCCGAACCTTGTACCCTATATAACGTCAGCATCTCGCTTTAGGTTGACAATAAAATGAAAAAAAAATTAATTTTTTTTATACTAGTTGATTAATTGTCCTTGAGTCCTGCTAATGGTGCCTCTAACTCGCTATTTTCTCTGGTTTTTCTTCCTATGCTTTATTGTTACCTGCATTTGCGGGGTTGTGGCGGCATTAATGCCGACTGGCATGGGTGCAGTATTAACCATTGTGCCTTATCTGGTAGCGATGATCTGGGTACTGTTTAAATTTTTAAAAAAGGAACAACGGGCGCCCACTCAGGTAGAGCGTAAAAAATTCACCTTGGGATTTAGCCTGATTTATTGGGGCTATAACCTGGCATTTTTAATTTTAGGGATTGCCATTGCGACGCGTTCCAATCCGAATGCCTGGCAGGACTTTTTACTATATCTGCAACAGCCCCAATTTATGAGTATTGTCGTGATCATGTTCCTGCTCATCGCGATTCCGCTTTATCTGCTGACCTACTGGTTTTATGGCAAACAGGCACAGCGTATGGCAGCAAAAATGTTTGGCTAAGATTTCGACTCTTTATATCAAAATCGTTGAGATTAAATTCAAGATGCTAAATCAGGCTATATAGAAAATTAGAAGTTTTCTGTATGGCATGATGAGACAATTTTGCATTCATCGACCCATATCACTTTCCCGAATATTCTGATTCATAAGTGACGTATAATTTGAGCAATACAATAATAATGGCACAGAATAACCATGTATAAACCTGTAGTCCTCATGACAGGCGCCAGCGGTTTTATTGGCAGCCATCTGGTGAAATTTTTACTGGCTCGTGATTATGCCGTGATCGGCCTGACCCGGCAGAAAAAATTGCGAGAAGAGCATCCTGATTTTCACTGGATTAATAATCTGGAAGAATTGAAAAATCATCAGATTGACTATGTGATTAATCTGGCTGGTGAAAGTATCGGTCAGGGTCGCTGGACAGCCGCCCGCAAAAAGAAATTGCTGGACAGTCGGCTAAATACCACCAGGCAGTTATATGACTATCTAGAGAAAAATCAGATTAAGCCCAAACGTATTATTTCGACTTCAGCGGTCGGCTACTATGGAATCGATCCGCAAGAACACTGGGAGACGGTGTGTACTGAACAAAGTCCACCACAATCCATTTTTATGTCAGAACTGTGTGAGAAATGGGAAAAACTGGCCTTGTCCTATACCGGGCAGGACACCAAAATTGTTCGCTTTGCTGTGGTGTTTGGTCAAGGAGGCGGGATTCTTCCGCAGATGTTATTGCCAATTAAGCTGAATATATTTGGCCGGATTGGTCATGGGCGTCAGCCGGTGACCTGGGTACATCTACAGGATGTCATGCGGGCGATCGAATTTCTGATGCAGCAGCCGACCCAGCAACAGGTATTTAATGTGGTGGCACCTGAAAAAGTCAGTCAGGCGCAATTTGTCCGGATCGCAGCACAGGTGCTGAAGCGTAAACCTTTATTACCGTTACCAGCTTGCAGTATGAAAATGATGCTAGGTGAACAGTCACAACTGATTCTGAATGGTCAATATGTCCAGCCCAAAGCTTTGCAGGAAGCCGGATTTGAATTTAGCTATCCGACCCTGAAAGAAGCCTTGATTGAAATTTTAAACCGTTAAAGAGTGCGGCTGTAAACGCTGTACCGGACTATAAGGCTGTGGATCTACGATGGTCGGTTGTTCCAGGATTAACTGAGACAGCAATTTTCCAGAAGCAGCACCCATACATAAGCCATTACGGAACTGGCCAAAATTGGTCCAGAGATTGTTCAGATGCGGAATTTTGCCGATATAGGGAATGCCATCCGGGGAGCTTGGTCGTAGACCAGCCCACTGTTTCACAATTGGGAAATCAGCCAGCTCCGGTACCATTTCCAGGCAGGCTTCCAAAATATCCTGACGGATTTCAGCAGAAGGCGAAGTATCAAAACCGACCTGACGCATGCTGGAACCACACAGTACATGACCATCACGACGTGGAATCAGATACATGACCTTGTTCATGCACATGGTTGGTAGCCAGTTTTCTGGTGTTTTAAACAGCAACATCTGGCCTTGAACCGGATGAACTGGAATGTCCAGACCGAGCTGTTCAGACCAGCGTGCAGACCATGCACCGGTGGCAATGACGAACTGATCTGCTTTAAAGCTCAGGCCATTTTTAGTGGAAACACTGTGTACATAATCTTGCTGGATATTTAGCTGACTAATATTGCAATGCTCTTGCCAAGTGACACGCGGATGCTGTTTAAGGTAAGCGATAATGGACTGTAACAGTCGCGGATTGCGGATATTGGAAAGTTCTGGAAAATAGATCGCCTGTTTAAATTTCGGATCTACTTTGGAATTGATTTGCTGGATTTGAGGCTGATTCAGATATTCGGCATGTTGCTGTGGATCCTGATATTGCTCGGCATAGCGCAGTCCAATTTCAAAATCCGTTTCATCAAAAATCAGCATACCGGTTTCGTGAATCTGGAAATCAATGCCAGTCACCGGTTGCAGTTTCTGGTTCCAGGCTTGATACAGCGGTTTGGCATGGCGGGCGAGGGCATTGACGGCATCGGGATAACGCCAGGGATACATCGGGGAGAGGATACCACCTCCGGCCCAAGAGGCCGCCTGTCCAGCCGCTTGCTGATCGAAAATCGTAATAGAACATCCCTGTTCAAGCAATTCCAGAGCTGACATCAAACCGGTGATGCCCGCTCCGATAATGGCGATATGCATTGCGCCAAGGTCCTTCTATTTTATTTCATGTCTTTCAGTTTGAGCGCCGCTTCTTCCGCAAAGTAGGTCCAGATACCATCTGCACCGGCACGGCGGCAGCACATCAGGGATTCAAGAATCACGCTATCAGATAACCAGCCATTCTGAATCGCAGCAGCCAGCATGGCATATTCACCACTAACCTGATAAATAAAAGTAGGTACACCGAAGGTATCTTTGACTTCACGAACCACATCCAGATAAGGCATACCCGGTTTAACGATGACCATATCTGCACCTTCCTGGATATCCAGTGCAATTTCATGCAATGCTTCAGCACGGTTACCGAAATCCATTTGGTAATTGTATTTATTGCCGCCTTTCAGGTTGCTGGCAGAACCAACCGCATCACGGAATGGACCGTAGAAACTAGACGCATATTTGGCTGAATAAGCCATAATAGAGGTATAGATATGGCCATTCTGTTCAAAGGCCTGACGAATTGCACCGATGCGGCCATCCATCATGTCACTTGGCGCGACAATATCAGCACCGGCTTCGGCATGGCTTAAAGTCTGCTTGATCAGTGCTTCAACCGTTTCATCATTCAGCACGTAACCGGTTTCATCAATGATGCCATCCTGGCCATGCGTGGTATAAGGGTCTAGCGCGCCATCAGTGATCAGCACCATTTCCGGTAATTCTTTTTTCAGCAGGCGAACGGTCTTCTGTACCAAGCCATCTTCATGCCAAGCGGCTTCTGCAGTCAGACTTTTATCTTCTTGTGGTGTGACTGGGAACAGCGCCAGCTTATTGACACCCAGTTCCAGCAAACGTTCTGATTTTTTTAACAACAAGTCAGCAGACAGGCGCTGCACATTTGGCATACTTGGAATGTCTTGGGTCTGATTTTGTCCCGGCAGCACAAATACTGGATAAATCAAGTGATCAGCACTGAGATGGGTTTCACGTACCATAGAACGTAAATGCTCATTTTTACGAATACGACGCATGCGAGTTGCAGGAAACGCGGGACGATTGAACGTATAGGTCATAAAAATCTCAGTAATCAGTATTAAACTAGGCCCCTATTGTAGCCCTATCTGAATTTTTTGGGCATAAATTAGCGGTTTTTTATTGTTGTAGTTTCGGGCAGACTTATGACTAAGACAGAAAGAAATTGGACAGGTAATATACATTTAGGTGCAAAAGTGGATATTGAAGTGGTCTTAAACCAGTTGGTACACGCTTTTAATACCTCTCCTTTTTTTAAGCATAATGGCATGACCATGCGAGTGGTCGATGGTCAGATCGAAGCATATGTTGAAATGCAGGATTTCATGATTGGCAATGTGGCATTTCAGATTCTGCATGGTGGTCTTGCAGCGACCATACTCGACAGTATTGGCGGAATTGTGGCGATGGGTGAGCTGTATAAGAAAGCCGAACCGGAAACTATTGCCGATACGATTAAAAAGGTATCACGTCTGGCGACGGTTGATATGCGCGTGGATTATCTAGCGCCCGGTCGTGGTAAATATTTTATTGCCCGTGCAGAAACCTTACGTTTGGGGCGTAAGGGTTGTACCATGCGTATGACCATGGTCAATGATGATGACAAGCCAATTGCTACAGCGATTGCTTCATATGCCTATTAATTAAGTTTATCTCCTCAATCCTGGCTCACTTCGGGCCCGAACTAAGCCCTTATTCCTGGAATAGGGGCTTAGTTTTTTAAACTTCCGAGTAATATTTTTTTGCATATTTTCTAATTTTTATTATTAGAATGCATGAAAATTAAATTAATACGGCTTTCTCATTTTACCCATTGATCAATAAACGGGATATGAATCTATACATTCATGTCAGTGCTGGTCAGTGTGGCTGCGTGACCAAGTCTGTTGGATTTAGGAAAAAATCAATGACAGATGTACAAGACACCCTGCCAGAAAACGCATCAGATACAACTTCGGATCAAGCTTTAAAAAATAAACGTAAAAAAGCCCTGAGTATTGTTGCCCTCCTTATGGTGATTGCACTGGTGCTGTTTCTGGTGTGGAAATTCTTTCTGAACAATTCAGTCAGTACTGAAAATGCTTATGTCGGTGCTGAAACGGCTTCTATCACGTCTATGGTGAGTGGCCAGGTTGCTGAAGTACTTGTCCATGATACCCAAGCGGTCAAACAGGGCGATATCCTGGCCAAAATCGATGACCGTGATGCCAAAATTGCAGTGGCTCAGGCACGTGCAGAACTGACCAAAGCCAAGCGCCAGTACAAACAGACTGCGGCCAATAGCGGGGCTTTAAGCTCACAGATTGGGGTTAGTGATGATGCAATTCGCAGTGCCGAAGCCCAGCTGGCTCAGGCTCAGGCAGCCTTACATAAAGCACAAGATGAATATACGCGTCGTGAAAAACTCAGTGCGAGCGGTGCAGTGTCTAAAGAAGAACTCAGTACAGCACAATCTGCATTGGATACGGCCAAAGCTGGCGTAGCTTCTGCTGAAGCGGGTCTGGCACAAGCAAGATCCAGCCAGAAAGCCGCACAAAGCAATTTAGCGGCGAATGAAGCCTTGATTCAAGGCGCGAATGAAAATTCGACTCCTGATGTACTTGTGGCTGAAGCCAAACTGAAACAGGCCGAGCTAGACTTAGAACGTACTGTAATTAAAGCACCTTTTGATGGGGTGGTTTCACGCCGTTCAATTCAGGTGGGTCAACGTGTTGCGCCAGGTACAATGCTGATGATGGTCGTACCAGTAGATCAGCTCTATGTTGATGCCAATTTCAAAGAAAGCCAGCTGGAAAAAGTCCGTGTCGGGCAGAAAGCTGAACTGACGTCTGATCTGTATGGTAAATCGGTGAAATATCACGGCACTGTGGTTGGCTTCTCTGGCGGTACAGGTTCAGCTTTTGCTCTGATTCCGGCTCAGAATGCAACGGGTAACTGGATCAAAGTGGTACAGCGTTTGCCAGTGCGTATTCAGCTGGATCCGAAAGAGCTGGCTGAGCATCCGCTACGTGTGGGTCTGTCGATGGAAGCTGAAATCCACTTCAAGAAGTAATTCCCGATGAATAAATATGTTCCATATGGGAATCTGACTGGCGGCAAGCTGATGCTGGCGGCCTTTGTGCTGGCATTGGCCAATTTCATGGTCGTGCTGGACATGACCATTGCCAATGTCTCGGTACCGCATATTACCGGTAGTCTGGCAGTTTCCAGCTCGCAAGGCACCTGGGTCATTACGTCTTATGCAGTCGCAGAAGCGATCTGTGTACCTTTGACAGGATGGCTGGCGGGTCGCTTTGGTAGCGTACGCCTGTTTGGTGTCTGCCTGCTGGGTTTTACCATTTTTTCGATTCTATGCGGGATTTCTACCAGTCTGGAAATGCTGGTGTTTTGCCGGATCGGGCAGGGGTTGTTCGGTGGCCCAATCATGCCGCTAAGCCAGACTTTATTACTGCGAATTTTCCCACCTGAAAAACAATCCCAAGCGATGGGGATGTGGGCAATGACCACCGTTGTCGGTCCAATTCTCGGTCCAATTCTCGGCGGTACGATTAGTGATAACCTGTCTTGGCACTGGATTTTCTTTATTAATATCCCGGTGGGTTTGTTCTGCGGTCTGGCTGCATTGAAGCTATTAAAACCAGCAGAAACTGAAACCAATGCTTTGAAGATTGATAAAGGTGGTTTGTTCTTACTGATTCTTTGGATTGGTGCGCTGCAATTAATGTTAGATCTCGGTCATGAACATGACTGGTTTAGCAGTTCCTTTATTGGGACCTTGGCGGTGCTTGCCATAGTCGGTTTAATCATCTTTACCATCTGGGAACTGACCGAACGGCATCCGATTGTAGATATCCGGATCTTCCGATATCGCGGGTTTACCTTTGCTGTGCTGTCATTGGCCTTTGCCTTCGGTGCCTTCTTTTCCAGTATTGTACTGATTCCACAGTGGGTGCAAATTAATCTGGGTTATACGGCCACTTGGGCAGGTTATTTAACCGCAACCATGGGTTTTGGTAGCCTGTTGATGTCACCGATTGTGGCGAAGATGGCGACCAAATATGATCAGCGCATTCTGGCCAGTTTCGGTTTGACCTTGCTCGCCGTTGTGACTTTGATGCGGGCATTCTGGACTACGGATGCTGATTTTATGGCATTGGCCTGGCCACAGATTCTGCAAGGTTTTGCGGTGCCATTCTTCTTCATTCCACTCTCCAATATGGCATTGGCCTCAGTCCAGCCTCAGGAAATGGCTTCAGCGGCTGGTTTGATGAACTTTCTGCGGACCATGGCTGGAGCGATCGGAGCTTCAATTGCAGTCACGATCTGGGATGATCATAGTAAAGTGGCCCGCAGTGAGCTGGTCGGTAAACTGAATGTCGAAGAAACTCAGAATACCTTAATGGCACAGGGCATGAGTTCGGACAGTGCCTTGGGTTATATTTCCAGTCTGGTGGATAAAGAAGCATTAACCCTGTCTGCTAATCACCTATTTTTGATTTTGGCGATGGTTTTTATTTTTGCTGCTTTAATCGTCTGGTTGGCACCACGACCGAAAGCGGGTGTGGGTGGAATGCCATCACATTAATATTTTCCAACATAAAAAACCGCTAACTATTTAGCGGTTTTTTTCGATCTTATAAATCTGATTTGGCCCGTTTCAAAGCATTTTGCCATTTGGCTAAATGTGCTTCACGTTCATCATTCTGCATTTTGGGTTCAAAGGCCCGGTCTAGCTGCCAGGACTGAGAGATTTCATCAAGGCTGGAAAATACGCCAGATTTTAAACCAGCCATCGCTGCTGCACCCCAAGCGGTGGATTCCAGCATTTTTGGACGCATGACAGGAACATTGAGCAGGTCAGCCTGGAACTGCATCAGCATATCATTACAGCTGGCGCCACCATCGACGCGTAGTTCTTTTAAAGGATGGGCAATATCCGATTGCATCGCAGTCAATACATCGGAGACCTGAAAGGCAATCGATTCCAGCGCGGCGCGGGCAATATGGGCCTTATTGGTTCCTCGTGACATGCCACAAAGCAGGGCACGCGCTTCACTATCCCAATGCGGTGCACCCAATCCGGTAAAAGCAGGAACTAAGACCACGCCGTCAGTATCTTCAACTTTACAGGCCAACTTCTCTATATCACTGCTTTTTTGAATGATGCCAAGCCCATCACGTAGCCATTGCACCACTGCACCGGCCATAAAAACACTACCTTCTAAGGCATAACTGGTCTGTTCCTGTACCTGCCAGGCGAGGGTAGAAAGCAATTTATTCTGGCTGAGCTGAATGTCATGGCCGGTATTAAATAGCATAAAACAGCCAGTGCCATAGGTATTTTTTGCCATACCGGGTTCGAAACAAGACTGGCCAAACAAGGCAGATTGCTGATCACCCAGAATGCCGATAATGGGAATGGTGGCTCCTAACAAACCCGGTGCTGTATCTGCAATATGACAATCGGAACTGATGATTCGTGGCAGGACTGAAGCAGGGATATTAAATAGGTCTAGTAGTTCCTCATCCCAGCGTTGAGTATGCAGATTCATCAACATGGTACGGGACGCATTACTGGCTTCGATGATATGCTCAACCCCTTGGGTCAAGTTCCAGATCAGCCAGCTATCAATAGTGCCAAAAGCGACATGACCTTGTTCTGCAAGTTCACGTAAGCCATCCACATGTTCCAATAACCAGACCAGCTTGCCAGCACTGAAATAAGGATCAATCCGTAGCCCGGTTTTTTGTTGTACCTGATCCATCTGGCCTTGCTGTATCAGCTGATTACACCAGTCTGTTGCACGACGATCCTGCCAGATAATCGCTGGTGCAAGAGGCTTCCCATTACGACAATCCCATACCACAGTCGTTTCACGCTGATTGGTCAGGCCAATCGCTTTAATATCTTTGGCCAGAATCCGGGCGGTAGCAAGCGCCTGTTGTACCACTGCAATTTGCGAGCTCCAGATTTCCTGTGCATCCTGTTCGACCCAACCGGAGTGTGGGGTCTGAATATGGGTTTCGCGTTGAGCTGTTGCCTGAATCTGTCCGTGTTCATTAAAGATGATTGCACGGCTAGATGTCGTTCCCTGGTCGAGTGCCAATAAATAGCTCATAATTTTTTTAAATGCTGACTTGAATTATGAAATATTAGCGCAATTATGTAATCAGGCGCATTCAAAAGTGTATTTGTGTAGAAAATGCATCGTATTTTTTGCCAGTTATGCTATGATGAGCTTGTACTTTGGGGATGTTCTTGGCTTCGACGCCGATGATGAAACTCATAGATGCATGCCGAGAGCGCATTTTCTCTCGTAAATAAAATTTGCATTTAAATAGTCGCAAACGACGAAACTTACGCTCTAGCAGCCTAAGGGCTGCTTGTCCGCATCTCTGAATACTTGTGGTTAGAGATCCCGACTGAAGCGAACGCACACAAGTCCGTATAGAGTCAAGCCTCGGGGCTTTATACCAAATCTAGAGGATCGCACCTTGAACCCTGTTCGTCGGGTCTCTTGGTGTTAAAACAATAGACGATATCTAAGCATGTAGTATTCTCGAGCGTAGTGTTGGCGGACGCGGGTTCAACTCCCGCCATCTCCACCAAAATTCTTGTTATAAAAAAGCCACTTATATAAGTGGCTTTTTTATGTACCACATTTTTTTATATTAAGAACTCTTAAAATTGAGCTTAGGGTGAAAAAAGTTTTTAATATTAGTTTATTACTTAAAGTATTTAATTAATCATAGTTAAAACTTAATTATTCAAAGGCGAATAATGATTGATAATTGCTGATAGGTTTTATATTGAATGGATAATTTTAAAAACTGGAATAAAACTTAGTTTTCCAGATATGTATTTAAATAGAGAGACTTCCGAGTCGAGATATTTATTAGATTTTATTATTATTGTGAGAGATTTTAAGATAAATTCTTTTCTCTTTCTAAGATTCATCAAAATAGCTTTAAATATGGAACCTTAGAAAATTTTTTATTTTGGAAGTTGGGAAAATATTGACCCCATGAGCAGTTCACCCACAAACGATACTGAATTTAATTTACAGCAAGTTTTGTTGCTAATGAACCATTTAACGAAATGGCTTATTCGCTCCGGGGTGGGCTATACAGAATTTTCTGCCGCTTTAAAGCCTATCTTTTATTTGCAAGCCGTGAATGAACTGGAAACTCTTGAGAAAAAAGCCACTATATCTGCAATCAGCTTATTGTCAGGATTGCACCGTAAAGATATCACTACTTTCAAACAAGCAATTGAAGATGGCTACTTAATTACTGATACCGGCAAAACGGAAGCATTGAATATTCCTGGCCGAGTAGTCGGGATATGGGTAGCAGAAGAGTGGTCAGAACAGCTGCCTTTTCATAATCCAGATCAAGATTCATTTGTAAAATTAGTCCATAGGGTTTCAAAGGAAATGCATCCCAGATCGGTGCTAAATGAATTGGTCCGTCTTGGAATTGTCAGGCAGGAAAAAAAACAAGTCATTTTAGAAAAAAGAAGTTTTATTCCGGATCAATCTTCGCAAGATATACGCAAGCTATTGACCGATAATTTGCAAAGCCATATGCAGGCGGGTTTACATAATATTTTTTGTCCGGAACAAACGAGCTTTTTAGAAGAGAGTATACGAGCAGATGAACTGACGAGCGAATCAGTTGAAATTCTTAAAAAGCATTCACTCGAATTATGGGAAAAGTATTCTGAAGATTTATTCAAACTGGCTTTAGAACGTAGTGAATTGGATGAAGGAAAATCTGATGCGAATCAGACATTTTGTTTAGGGATATATCAAAGTGATACATAAAAAAAGAATTTTATTGTCTATTGTCTGCGCGACGTTGTTAGCTGGTTGTGGAGAAGAGTTTTCAGCAGGTGTCGTAAAAGGTGGAACTGGAACCGGAGGAAAACCGCCTTCTGGAGTGGATATTGTGGTTGAGAGAGTTCCTTTAAAGGATTCTTACTCAATTTGGCTGTCAAAACCAAAAACAGATGATTGTCAGGGGGTTAAGCGTACTCTTCAATTTTTAGATCCGATTACTTTAGAAGTGATAGAAGAAAATCAGTCACTTGAAGTTACACCATCTGATGAAGTTGTGAATCAGCTTGTTTTACAGGTCCGTTGGGAAAATCAATCAGAGCAGCCTAAAACAATCCTGCATCCATCATGTCACTTTTTAGTCGAGTTACAGGAACTTGGGGATAAGGTGCCTGTGAAAGCCTTGAATTGTGATCTGGAAGAAATAACGACTTTAGAAAAAAATAAGGTTTATGTTCATCAGCAGATGTATCAGTTTGACTACACATCGAAAGGCGTACTGAAACATAGCATGAGCACACAATTTTTACCTCTAGAAGCAAGTGGCCAAGATTGTGAAGACTTATCTATTCCTTATGAAATCCAGAATATCGAAAAGTAGTTCATATTGATAAATAGTAAAAAAGGCTTTCATAGGAAATAATGAAAGCCTTACAAATGTGACATGCAAAAAAAACCACACGGATCGTGTGGTGGCATAATCATGCATGCCTCAAAGGAAAGAAGGGACAGTGCTTGAAAAAATTAAAATAAGAATTGATGAAAATTAAAAACGATAACCTATACCCACATAGGAAATTAGCGGATCGACATCAATTTTGGTAGAGGCCTGAATCAGTTTCTCGCCCGTATTTTTATTGGTCACCGTGATATCGGTCTTATTATTTAATTTTGCATAAGACACCGACGCAGTGGCATACCAGCTAGAGTTTAAATCATAGTTAAAACCTAAGGAGACGATAGGTGCAATAGCATCATCTGCGGTGGTTTTTACCCGGATATCTCCACTTGAAACTCTACCCTCGAGCGCTGCTCCTGCTTCACCATCATAGATATTTTGAATCATGTGGCCAGCTGCAATCAGATCATTTTTAACGCCGCCATTTAATTTAATATCAGTGTAATGAGCAAACATGACACCGGCACCGATATAAGGTCGGAACTTGTTAACACCCGGTTTGCCAAAGTGATAAATCGCCTCAAGTGCAGGTGTCCAAGCACGTGCAGAAGCAGCAGTATCATATTTATCTAAGTCAGTAATGAGAATATCATTTTTCAAATATAAGTTCTGGTTTGGCGCGATAGGATGACCTACTGCTGAAAATGGTGCGTAGACTTGTCCTTTACCCTTCAAATCGACTTTTGGTGGAATGCCTCCAATCATTTGCAGAGAAACATTTTCATTCACATAGTAGTCCAGCATTAAGCCCAAAGTATCAATATCTTCGACTTCTATACCCGCATTTGAGTTCCAGTTTGATAAGCCAGAAATCTCAGCCGTACCGGTTAAACTGGTTAATGCATCTCTTAATTTTTCAGGATCATCCCCGAATTCGTTATAAAAACCATCACGCATCCAGTCAAACATTGATGGATAATTCAAAAATGGTCTGGTGATTGTCCCAATTAGACCTTGTTCAGCTGGTGTTAAATCAGTCTTGTTGTAATCAATATTTGATCGGATGGTATCACCTGTAATATCTCCTACTCGAGCAGATCTTCCTTCTTCCACGCCAGTTTTAATTCGCATCGGATTGGCATTTCCTTGTGATTTGATATGTAACCATCCGGTAGATACAGAGAATCTTTTAAATTCTGCATAACTCATTTGTGTAGTAGCAATGAGGGCAGCTACGACTATTCCTTTACCCAAACTATTTGATGTTTTCATATCCATTTCCTATTTTTTTAATGATGGCTAACTGCTGCGCCACTATAGTTTTTTTTGAATAAAAAAACCTTAAAAAAATTTACGAAACAGTTAAATAATTTTATTTTTAATTATTTTTAATTATTAGTTAATGTTATTATATTTTAATCATATTATTGATATATATGTAAATAAAATAATTTTTAGACAAATTTATTGATATAAATAAAGACTTAAAAATTTTCGCATTTTTTATAGTTGTTGCTGAGTAAAAATCCTCAAATAGAATAAATTGATTAAAATTTAATCAGAAATGATTTAAAAAATTTTACTTGTTCCAATATTATTCATGTTATTTCATAGTCCAGAAAATTTAAGAAAGAATGTAAAAAATCGATTTGTAGAGGAAGTGAGATCTTAAAATTTAGATGAATAATTGTTTAATTGAGGCATTTGAGTTGATGAAATTTTAGTCTTTCTGATTGAGAGATGAATGGATTTTTTGAATTCGATAGAAGGTAGTTTTTAAAAGTTCATTCAGATCTTTTTCTCAGGGTTGGGTAAAGATGTAAACGTTTTTTGTTCGTGTTTATGAGAAAACTACGTCAACGTTATAATCTAAGTTATAAGATGGCAAACCAATCGCTTAATAAATAGAGTCGAATTTATGAAAGCAGCTTTACGAGGTCAAACACCAGGTTTAGATCAAATAGAATTGGCAGATATTAACGATCCTGGAAAGCCCGGTCATGGAGAGATTAGAGTTCGAATTCTCAGTAACTCACTTAATTTCCATGATTATAACGTCGCAATAGGAGTTCTTCCTGCAGAATCAGGTCGACTGTTGATGGCCGATGGCGCGGGGGTCGTTGAAGAAATTGGCGAAGGGGTGACTGAATTTGCTGTTGGAGATCATGTCGTTTCCCTGTTTTTCCCTAACTGGGTGAAAGCTGAGTGTCCGCAAGCTGATTTTAGCTATACGCCAGGTGATGGAATTGATGGCTATGCAACTTCATATGTAGTGCGACCAGAAAACTGGTTTACTCATGCTCCCAAAGGCTGGACTCATCATGAAGCAGCAACCCTACCAACGGCTGGATTAACCGCATGGCGTGCACTGGTGGTGGAAGGAAAAATCAAAGCTGGAGACGATGTGCTAATCCTTGGAACAGGTGGTGTTTCAATATTTGCACTTCAATTTGCCCTGAAGATGGGTGCAAGGGTGTGGGCAACGACTTCATCAAATGAAAAAGCGAAATGGCTTCTCGAACAGGGCGTTGCTGGTGTTGTAAATTACCGCGAAGAAGAAAACTGGGGTGAGAAAATCTTTGAGATGACAGGCAACCGGGGCGTTGATCATGTTGTTGAAATTGGCGGACCGGGTACGCTGGCTCAATCCATCGCAGCTTCTCGTATAGGCGGACACATTACCTTGATTGGCGTGTTTACCGGGATCAGTGGAGATGTACCCACAGCGGCAATTATGGCGAAACAGCTGACCATTAAAGGCGTGACGGTAGGAAACCGTTCTGAACAGCAGGATATGATCAGAGCCCTAGAAGCAACAGATATTCATCCAATGATTGATAAAGTGTTCCCGCTAGAAGAGATTCAGGCAGCTTTTGAATATCAACGTGATGGCAAACATATTGGTAAAATTTGTTTAGACGTATGATGATTTAAAGTTGATGGGCTTCGGAATTTAACTCCTACCATTACCCTCATTGAAAATAGCCTTAAATCGAATAGATTTAAGGCTATTTTTTTGTATAGGATAATAAAGATAAAAGCTTGTACCAGATTCACATTATCTTAACTAAACAGAGATCGTTAAAAGTGACCAACTATTAATCAGGCAGCCTCAAGCCTATCTGTAATGAGCTCAACCCCAGTTGCAGCTTTAATCTGCTCCAGCGTGACATCTTGAGCGAGTTCTACCAGAACCACTCCGCGTGAAGTAATATCTATAACACCGAGATCCGTAATGATCCGATTGACGACACCTTTACCGGTCAACGGCAAAGTACATTGAGGAACGATTTTCGGTGAACCGTCTTTCGCCGTATGCTCCATTAGAACGACAACTTTCTGCACGCCTGCTACCAGATCCATGGCACCGCCCATACCTTTGACTTTCTTGCCCGGAATCATCCAGTTGGCCAGATCACCTGTTTCAGAGACTTCCATCGCACCTAAAATCGCAATATTCACGTGGCCCCCGCGAATCATGGCAAAGGATTCAGCACTTGAGAAGAAGGCAGCACCTTTGCGGGCAGTGACTGTCTGTTTACCGGCATTAATCAGGTCTGCATCAACTGTTTCTGCAGTCGGGAATTCATCAATGCCTAAGAGGCCATTTTCAGACTGGAGCCAGACATTGATATTTTCTGGAATATAGTTGGCGACCAAGGTTGGCAAGCCAATACCGAGATTGACATAGAAACCATCTTCCAGTTCCTGTGCCGCACGCTGAGCCATTTCATTTCGAGTCCAGGCCATGATTATGCTCCTGCCTTTAAGGTCATCTGTTCAATGCGCTTTTCCGGTGCAGCATTGACAACAATTCGGTTTACATAAATTCCAGGGAGATGAATATCATCCGGATCAAGTTCACCAATCTCTACAACCTGTTCAACTTCAGCCACAGTGATTTTACCGGCCATGGCACATTCAGGATTGAAATTACGCGCAGTTTTACGGAAGATCAGATTCCCGGCCTTATCCGCTTTATAGGCTTTAACCAATGCCACATCTGCGGTTAATGACTTTTCCAGAATAAACTCTTTACCATCAAATTCACGGACTTCTTTGCCTTCGGCAACCAATGTGCCAACACCTGTTTGAGTGTAGAAAGCAGGAATTCCAGCACCGCCAGCACGTAATTTTTCTGCCAGTGTGCCTTGAGGTGTCAGCTCTACTTCCAGTTCACCATTCAGATATTGGCGCTCAAATTTCTTGTTCTCACCGACATAAGAAGAAATCATTTTTTTGATCTGTTTAGTTTGCAGCAATTTGCCCAAACCAAAATCATCCACACCGGCATTATTGGAAATACAGGTCAGGCCAATCACACCAGTATTTTTTAAAGCTTCAATGAGTGCTTCAGGAATACCGCATAAACCAAATCCGCCAACGGCGAGCGTTTGATGATCTGCCACGATATCCGCTAAAGCTTCCTGAGCATTGGCAATGACTTTATTCATCAGAAATCCTTTTCTTAAAATTCAAGAGTCCATCTTCACTTCACGAGCGCTATGGTCTAATTCATCCGCATGCAGGAAGTGGGTATGTGAAGGCGCGCGTTTGGTTTTGCTCCATTGTTCCAGCATGTCATACTTCATTTCTTCGGTAATCATGGCGATTTTCTGTGGTGCTTTTTCATCATCATAAGCCAGTTCCAGACGGTGACCATTTGGATCAAAGAAGTAAATCGAATGGAAAATGCCGTGATTGGTAATGCCCAGTACATCTACGCCATTGGCTTCCAGATGCTCTTTGGCCTGAACCAGTGCCTGACGATCCTTCACTTTTAAGGCAATGTGCTGCACCCATTTCGGGGTATTTTCATCGCGGCCCATTTCCGGTTGGGTGGGCAGTTCAAAGAAGGCCAAAACATTGCCATTACCAGCATCTAAAAACAGGTGCATATATGGGTCAAAAGCCTTGGTAGACGGGACATGATCCTCAGCAAAAGCCAGGATAAAGTCCATGTTCAGGTTTTTTTTGTACCATTCTACGGTTTCTTTGGCATCTTTACAGCGGTAGGCGACATGGTGAATTTTTTCGATTTGAATGGTCATGTTTATATCCTTATATGTTCTTATGCTGCATCGGGCTGCGCTTCAGGTGCAGCTTTTTGAAATGCATCCAGTGAGTTGCAATGGGCATAAATCGATTCAATTTTCGGAAAATCTGAAAGATCGATGTTGAAACGTTTGGCGTTATATACCTGTGGAATCAAACAGCAATCTGCAAGGCTCGGTTGATCTCCAAAACAGAATTGGCCATTTGAATGCGTTAATTGAGCTTCAAGCGCTTTTAAGCCGGTGACGACCCAGTGTCTGTACCATTCGGTTTTCTGTTCATCGCTGGCATTCAGGGTTTTACTGAGGTACTGAAGTACACGCAGGTTGTTGAGTGGATGAATGTCACAGGCAATATTCAGACTAAAGGCCCGGATCAGGGCACGCTGTTGCAAATTCTTGGGCAACAGGGGAGTTTCCGGAAATTTTTCTTCCAGATATTCAATCATGCTGAGCGACTGGGTCAGCGTGAAATCATCTTCAATTAAGGCAGGGACCAGCTCACCCGGATTGACCCGACGAAATGTTTCACTATGCTGTTCGCCGCCATTGTTCACCAGATGAACCGGGATATGTTCTGCTTCGAGTCCTTTCAGGTTGAGCGCAATACGAACCCGGTAAGCGGCTGAACTACGAAAATAGGTATACAGTTGCATGGTCATGATTTCACCCCGGACTATTCAGTAAAACCGAAATCAATTGCTGGCAGGATTTTGCCGCTCACAGCACCGAAACCGATACGCAGGCCATCTTTTTCACAATGACCTTTCATGATCACGGTATCGCCGTCTTGAATGAAGGTACGCTGTTCACCATTCGATAAAGTCAGTGGCTTGGTGGCATTCCAGGTAATTTCCAGTAATGAACCATAAGAATTAGGCGTAGGGCCTGAAATCGTACCTGAACCCATCAGATCACCGACCTGAACATTACAGCCGGCAATGGTGTGATGAGCCAGTTGCTGTGCCATCGACCAGTACATATATTTGAAATTGGTTTCGCAGATGACATCAGCCTGGTCTGAATTTTCAGGCTGAATTTCCACAGACAGATTGATGTCATAGCTGTTACTGCTGTTATCTTCACGTAGGTAAGCCAGCGGTTTTGGCTCCTGAGCAGGTGAACTGGTTTTAAACGGTTCAAGCGCTTCCATGGTCACGATCCATGGCGAGATCGAAGAGGCAAAAGTCTTGGCGTTAAATGGACCTAGCGGTACATATTCCCATTGTTGCAAGTCACGTGCAGACCAATCATTGAACAGCACCATGCCAAAAATATGATTCCAGGCATTTTCAATCGCAATGGGCTCGCCTAAGTTATTTGGCTTGCCGATGATAAAGCCGGTTTCCAGTTCGAAGTCGAGCTTGCGACATGCTGAAAATACTGGACGATCAGAATCCGGTAATTTGATCTGTCCAGATGGACGCACGATTTCTGTCCCGCTAACAATCACGGAGCTGGCACGGCCGTTATAACCGACTGGAAGTTCTGACCAGTTTGCTAACAATGCATTTTTCGGATCACGGAACATACAGCCGACATTAGTGGCATGTTCTTTGGATGAATAGAAATCGGTATAGCCTGAGATATGCACCGGTAGATGCATTTTGACATCTGACTGTTTCAAGAAAACCAGATCACGTAGCTCTTTGTTGTCACGCAATTCAGCATGATCCGCTGACAGTAACTTTTGTAATTCCGTACGTACTTTAGACCAGTTGGCTTTACCCGACTCAATAAAACTATTCAAAGTTGGCTGATTAAAAAATTGCTGACCTTGTTCCAGCTTTAAATAACTTTTTGCTTCCAATGCTGCTAGATCAACCACCCATTCTCCAAGTGCCACCCCAGCACGTGGTTGGGTGTTTTGCTCATTACTGAAAATACCATAAGGCAAGTTTTCTAAAGGGAAATCTGAATCAGGAGCGATGTCGACAAATGACTTTAAACGCGT
Organism: Acinetobacter sp. YH12235; assembly: GCF_013417705.1. Taxonomy (NCBI): domain Bacteria; kingdom Pseudomonadati; phylum Pseudomonadota; class Gammaproteobacteria; order Moraxellales; family Moraxellaceae; genus Acinetobacter; species Acinetobacter sp. YH12235. The sequence continues at coordinate 47,706 of NZ_VPDL01000009.1, forward strand.
CGTCATAAATATGAATCCTTTCCGTGGAAAATTTAAGTTCTATACAGAATCATACTTATATTTTTAAATTACGCAATAAATAATTTGATTATGAATAATGTAAATTTGTTAAAATGAAGTTATGATCTGAATCTGGAATCAGATTTGGCTGAGCAAGATTTTTGATTTCAGTAGTACAATGGTTTTATAGAGCCATGAAAATTAATGCGTATATGCAGGATGAAACGATGAGCGTTGAGGAAGAAAAATTACAGGGAGGAGTGCAGTCTCTAGAAGTAGGATTAACTGTACTCGATGCATTGACTGAACATAATGCACCGATGATGTTAAAAGAGCTGTCAGAAGTCCTGTCTATGCATCCTGCAAAAGTGCATCGCTATGTGGTGAGTCTGATACGTAAAGGTTATGCCCAGCAGCTCAGTGATGGACGTTATAGTCTGGGTGAGCGTGCTCACGCATTTGGCGTCAATGCCTTAAAACGTACCGATATGCTGGAATTAACCCAAAAATATATTACGCAGATTCAGCAGCATTTAAATTGCAGTATTCATGTCAGTAAATGGTTTGCCGATGGTGCTGTCGTGGTTCAGTCGCTTGAATCCAATCATGTATTTAATATTATTACCCGGGTCGGCTCGCGCATGCCTTTGCTGAAGTCGGCAACAGGCCGCTTGCATGCCTGCCTGCAGCCAGAATACATCATCAAGCCTCTGCTGGAAAAAGAGTGGGCGAGTAGCGCTAAAGCAGGTCAATATCCTGCGAACTGGGAAGAATTTTTGCAGCTTAAAGAGAAAATTCTACAGCAGGGCTATGCTTCAGTAACCGGCGATATGATGGCAGGCATCCATGCGGTGGCGATTCCAGTATATAACTTCAGTCGACAGCTTGATCATGTTATTACCTGTATTGGCACCGAAGACCAGTTGCCAGCAGACCAGATGCAACAAGCCATTGATTATCTGCTCGGGATTCAACAGCAGATTGATGCCTTGTTTAATCCACAGGTGGCTGTCTAACTCTTTCATTAATTGCAGATCACTTTTAGTCATTTCATAGATCCAGATCTAATTTAGGTACTGGATCTTTTTTATATCCAGCTTTTGATCATCGTAGAGAAATTAAAAAGTGGCTTAATTATGAAAACTAGAATTCTTATTTTAATGGATACGAAAGAGAAGAGTTGAACAGAGACTCTTACCTCTTAGATGCTTTAGAGTTTGTATAACAGCCTTTATGTTAAATAGGTGGGGTGAGACATCAAGTTTAATCATAAAGTGCATGATTATAATCAACTCCTAGACCTAACCTCGATAAGTTATTTATTGTTTCTGATCCAAATGAAATGATGTCTTCATGCTGAATATAATTATCATAGCTACAAATTAAGCGAGAGCCATTAGGTATGAAAAAATCCTTAACCTTTTCTAATGTAGAGAATTGATTTAAGTAGTTATTTATAAACTTATTTTGTAATAAAAATATATGAAATGGCTCAGAAAATTCGTCATATTGATTAATATTTTTCGGATCCTTAATAACCTCTTTCCAGTCTTTGCTTCCAAGGAGGTAATAATGGCAGGGAATAATATCTAAGTCTTTATAATAAGGGCCCACTCTTTTAGGAAGATTTCCTCCAGACATTTCAAAGTTGATATTGTTATTAATTAGTGCTTTTTTAAACAACTCTTTTTGTCGATATTCAATCCCTATACAGATATGAAGTGTTCTAAGCATAAAATTCCCCTAAGAAAAAGTGGATACTTAGCTCCTATAAAAGACTATAGTAGCTGAATCAATTCTTAATGCCCCGGAACATAAATTTATTAATACTTATGAAGTCTTTCTAAAATTAACATAATACACGTTATACGAAAAATATTTAAATTTATCTTTTATAAATCATTATTTTACTGTATGAGAAAAAATCCGATCATCACAGATCGGACTTTTTTTATGATTTTTCATATTTAACGCTTAATAAAGAAGCAATGTTCCACTGTTTTATATAGTCTCATTAATTCCAAAGCAAAAAGTATCCAGATGAAAATAAGAATAGATATCCAAGTGGTTACGGATTTTGCCCAAGAACATGACCTGACTCTATTTTTATTTAAAAAGATCAAATCACCATTCATAAAAAAAGCCTTCGAGCACTCAAGCTAGAAGGCTTTTAAAAACTTACTGTTTTTTAAGCGATCAATGGTTCAGCTTCATTCTCCATTTTAATCACCGCAGCCATCGACTCGGCAACATAATCAATATTGCTGAGGTTCAGGCCTGCTGTACACATCCGGCCACTACGAACCAGATAAATACCATAATGCTGTTTTAACAGATCCACTTGCTCAGCAGTTAAACCAGTATAGCTAAACATACCTTGCTGTTGAGTCAGGTAGCTGAAATCAAGTTCTGGCAATGCCTGAGACAATTTTTCTTTGAGTAAGCCACGCATACGTAAAATACGCTGGCGCATCTCTTCAACTTCAGCCTGCCATTGCTGAAACAGTTCAGGATTATTTAACACCTGACTGACCAATAGCGCACCATTGGCCGCTGGACTTGAATAAATCCGGCGAACTGTAGCTTTTAACTGGCCTAAAACATTTTGTGCGCTTGTAGCGTCATCACAGACAAAACTTAAGCTACCAATACGTTCTCCATATAAAGAGAAGATTTTGGAAAATGAATGACTGACGATAAAGTTCATTCTGGCTTGATCAAGTGCACGAATGGCATAGGCATCCTGTTCCAGACCCTGACCGAAACCTTGATATGCCATATCCAGGAACGGAATTAAGGATTGAGCCTTTAATACTTCAATGACTTGATCCCACTCATGTGGCTGTAAGTCTGCCCCGGTCGGGTTATGACAACATGGATGTAATAACACAATACTTTGAGCGGGCAGCTGTTTTAAGCAATCCAGCATCGCCGGTACATTAACGGCATTGGTTTCTGCATCATAATAAGGATAGAAATGGGTCTGAATACCAGCGCCATTAAAGATGGCAATATGGTTTTCCCAAGTCGGCTGGCTCACCCAGATTTCAGATTCTGGAAAATATTTTTTCAAAAAGTCAGCGCCGACTTTTAGCGCACCTGAGCCGCCCAAGGTCTGAATCGTGACTACACGGCCTTGCTCGCGGGCAGGGCTGGAAGTTCCAAAAATTAATTCCTGTGCAGCCTGGTTAAAGCTGTTCAGACCATCCATCGGCAAGTAAACACGAACTTTATTATAGTCAGGGGTCAGGTAAGTATAGGCTTTTTGCACTGAGTCTAGCTGTGGCACGATATTATCTTCGTTGTAATACAGGCCGATGCTTAAGTTAACTTTGTTATTACGCTGATCTTTGTTGAATTCTTCCATTAAAGAGAGAATCGGATCACCGGCATAAGTATCAATATGTTGAAACATGAATCTATCCTAATCTAATCAATATGCGATTACGCTTCTGGTAAAGAGCTAATTTTGCTGTTGTCTAACATAGCCGTCTGAGATTCCTGTTTGCGCTTAAAGAAGTAGGCAACCGAGAGAATACCAATCCAGACCGGAATCATGATGACAGCAACGCGCATGTCCGGGGTGCTGCTCATAATCAGCAGAATACCGCCCATAAATGCGATACATAAATAGTTGGTAAATGGATAAGCCACACTTGGAAAATCGGTTCTAGTCTGCGTACGATTCATGGAGGTCTTGAATTTCAAATGAGTATAGGAAATAACAAGCCAGTTAATCACGATGGCAGCAACCACCAGCATCATCAACATGCTAAAGGCTTTTTCCGGCACCAGATAATTTAATAAAACGCACATCAAGGTGAAAAACGCTGAAACCATCACCGCATTCACAGGGATGCCACGCTGATTAATCTTGCTTAAGAACTTCGGCGCATTACCTTGCTGGGCTAAACCTAACAGCATACGGCTGGTACAGTAGTTAGTACTGTTATATACCGAAACCGCCGCGGTTAACACCACAAAATTCAAAACTCCGGCAACTGTCTGACTGCCGAGAGAATCAAAAATCATCACAAATGGACTACCACCTTGCGCCATCATGTTCCAAGGGTAAAGTGATAAAATCACTACCAGACTCAGGATATAAAATAACAGGACACGGTAGACAATTTGATTGACTGCTTTAGGTAAGGTCTTTTTCGGGTTATCGGTTTCAGCGGCTGCGATCCCGACCAGTTCAATGCCGCCAAAAGCAAACATGATCATGGCCATCGCCATAATCAGGCCCATGATTCTATTCGGGAAGAAGCCGCCGAGTTGCCATAAATTTTCCAGACTGGACTGGCTATGGCCGCTACCACTGGCAAGCAGGTAGCTGCCGAACGCAATCATGGCAATAATTGCACCAACTTTAATGATCGCCAGCCAGAACTCCATTTCACCGAATAATTTCACGTGAAGCAAATTAATGATATTGATGAAAATGAAGAAGCCGAGGGCAGAGACCCAGGTCGGAATTTCTGGCCACCAGTAATGGATATAAAGACCGACGGCACTTAATTCGGCCATACAGACCAGAATATTCAGTACCCAGTAATTCCAGCCCGACATAAATCCGGCAAATTTGCCCCAGTATTTATAAGCGAAATGACTAAAAGAACCGCTCACAGGTTCATGTACAATCATTTCACCCAGCTGGCGCATCATTAAGAAGGCAATCAAGCCTGCAATGGCATAACCTAAAATAACAGAAGGCCCAGCAAGCTTGATCGTTTGTGAAATTCCAAGAAACAGTCCGGTACCAATTGAACCACCGAGTGCGATGAGCTGAATATGCCGGTTACTTAAACCTTTTTTCAGGTTTCCTTGTTCAATATGCTGCATTTTTATTCATCATCCATGTGAGATTAAGTGCTGAACTATGATGTGCTTTATTATTTTTATGCCGTCATCGATGCAGAATCTTAAGTGTTATACGAGCGTATACGTTGAAACAGAGGCAACCATACCGATGCATATGAGACTACATAGACACCGGTATGGTTTTAAAAAGGTCAGGCTTTAGAAATGTCTAAAACACCACGTTTGATCTGATCACGTTCGATTGATTCAAATAAGGCCTTAAAGTTACCTTCACCGAAACCATCATCGTCTTTGCGCTGGATAAATTCAAAGAACACCGGGCCAATCATATTTTCAGAGAAAATCTGTAACAGCAGGCGTTTGTTACCATCTTTGGTATTGCCATCGAGCAGAATGCCGCGTTTTTGCAGCTCATCCGCAGGCTCACCATGGTTCGGCAAGCGCTCATCCAGCATTTCATAATAAGTGCTTGGCGGTGGCGTCATGAACTTGGTGCCTAAAGCTTTCAGCTTGTCCCAGGTCTCAAGCAGGTCATCACAGATAAAGGCAATGTGCTGAATACCTTCACCATTGAATTCATTCAGGAATTCAGCGATCTGGCCATTACCTTTGTCAGAATCTTCATTTAGTGGAATACGGATCTTACCATCTGGTGCTGTTAGTGCCTTAGAAGTCAGGCCAGTGTATTCACCTTTGATGTCGAAGTAGCGGATTTCCTGGAAGTTGAAAATCTTTTCATAGAAATCTGCCCAGTACTGCATACGACCTTTATAAACGTTATGCGTTAAATGGTCGATTTCATTCAGACCTGTGCCGACTGGACGCGATGGAACATTATCGAAGAAGATAAAATCATTTTGGTAAATGTCACAATCGACCAGGAAGATTGGAGAACCACCGATTCCTTTAATCGCAGGGATGTTAAGCTCCATTGGGCCGATTTTGCTATAAATCGGTTCTGCACCGATTTCAATCGCCTTTTGAAAAGCTTTTGCCGCATTCTTGGTACGGAAGCCCATTGCACAAGCAGAAGGACCGTGCTCTTTATAGAAAAATGCTGCATATGATTCAGGCTGATAATTCAGAATGATATTAATATTGCCCTGGCGCCATAAATAGACATTTTTCGATTTATGCTTCGCCACTTTAGTGAATCCGATGGCTTGGAAAACAGGATCCAACTGACCATCTTCAGATACAAATTCAATAAATTCGAATCCACACAGTTCTAATGGATTGGCTAATTCATTCATACAACATCCTCATTTTTTAGAAGCAATCCTATTGCTCATCTTTTACTGTCTGTTCAGGCTCTACGGAGGTATCACTGCCGTTTTATATTGAGAAGACAAATCCGTTTGCCTGACTTCTTTGACTTGCTGAACTGCATCGATTCCTGATGCACACAAGAAAGAGAAGGAATTTAACTCATCATACTGGATCTTGAATATTATTCAATACGTAATTTGATTACGTAATAAATAATTTATTAAAATATCGGGTTAATTTATAACATAAATTAATGTTATTCATAAAAAATATTTTTTGGATAATTCCAAGATACTAAATCATAGGAAATGTAGTTTTTTGTAAGGAAAATCTATTTTGAATACTCATATCAAAAAGGCTTATGAACACAAGTTTTTGTTATGGAAATTTAAGAAAATGAAATATTAAAAACTTAGCTTCAACTTATTTTGATATTCAAAAAAAAAAGCCCTTAAATAATTAAGAGCTTTAGTCATACAATCCATTTATATCTAATGGCCATACCGGTTCCAGCATTCAAGACTGAAAGGATAGGCATCTTCGAATAGAGATCAAAACAGGCTGAGTGTTTATCTCTTGGTAACAATTTAAACAGGCTTTAAAAGCGATACTTTGCTCCTATTGTGATGTTTAAAGGCAAAGCATATTGAGGAATCGTACCTGAACTTGAAGTATTGAGACTGCCATCTGCCAGATAACTGAGACCCTGATCATAATAGGATTGATCTGTAATATTCTGTGCAATGGCGAATAGCTGTAATTGAGGAGTGGCTTGATAATTCGCACTTAAATCAACCGTTAAGGTCCCCTCATTCAACTGGGTATGCGCGGTGTTATTCCAATACTCGGCAAACTCTCGTAACTGCACATTTAGATGCAGCTGGTCTGTCGCTTGCCAGGATGCACCCCAAGTCGCATTCCAGGTCGGAATCTGTCCGATCTGCTGGCCGGTTGGCGCTACAGCAACGCTTAAATTAGAGCGAGTCAGTTCAGACTTGGTTCTTGTATAACCCGCATTCAGGCTAATACGATCGTTCACCTGAACATTTGCGATGAGTTCAAATCCTTGCATTTTGGCATCACCGGCATTGACATACTGGCGTAATGTGGCAGCAGCACTCACCCCAGTATCACAGTAATTATTGCCTGCCTCACAGTCGGATCGAACAACCGCATAATCAATGTAATCTTTCACTTTATTATAAAAATAGGTGCCAGAAAGCGTTAAAGCATGATCGCTAAAATCAAAACCCAGTTCGGCTCCCCGGTTGGTTTGGGATTTCAGGTCAGTATTGGGAACTGTGTAATTCGAACCGCCGATAAAACTACGGTACATCTGGTTCAGACCGGGTGCAGAGAAGTTTTTATAGGCTGCACCGCGCAGATCCAGTTGATCATTGAAATGATATTTAAAGCCGAGGCGGGGACTAAAGTGATTTTCATCTTGGTCAGTCAGACGGTTTTGAATCGGGCTGCCTGCATATTGTCCATAAGTTTCTGCATCCGAGGCTTTCCAGAAATCCTGACGTAAACCCAAAGTAATATCCAGAGGTAAGGTTTCAGGACGATACAAAGCTTGGGCAAAAATACCTGCAAACTGATGCGTTGCTTCTGAGGTGATATTGCCCAAAAAACCGGTACTATTAAAAATATTCAGCGGGTCTTTCACTTCAATCTGGCGATAGTCAACGCCAAATTTAATATCTTCCAATTGTTTCCATTGGGTATTGGCAGTCAGGGAAGTACCGAAACTGTCATATTCCGCTTTTTCCTTCTGGCTGATAATCGATGTGCCATTATTTGGAGTTGCCAGGCTATAACCTGGAATAGAAGCATTTTGAGTCTGCATATCATTGGTTTGATACCACGCTAATGTATTCAATTTCCAGTCTGGGCTCAGCTCGGTAAGGCCAGTGGCAGCAATACGAAACGTATTCCATTTATTTTCGGCATCCCTATATTGCAAACCTTCTTCTTTAGTTTCGCTCGCAAGCAAGGCGAGTAAATACTCATCCTGCTGATTGGGACTATAAATGGCTTTAATATTGAGTGTATCCACCTGACTTTCTGTTTTGCTCATGTCTGGATGGCGATATCGTTTCGGTACCTGCCAATAGCCATCAGACTGGCTGCCGTCATAACTCAAGCCGATTTTAAATTTTTCTGACAGTTCCCATCCTTGACTGGCTCCGTAACTAGCCGTATTAAAACTGCCATAACTTGCATAAATTGCACTGCCTTGTTCTGGCTGACGGGTAACAATATTAATTACGCCGCCCATGGCCATATTGCCCCATAAGCTGGTCGCACCACCGCCACGGATCACTTCAATTCGCTCAACCTGTTCTTTAGGAATCTGGGACCAATTGATAGTTCTAAAATAAGGATCATTGGCAGGAATACCATCGACAAGTACCAGATTTAAACCATTGGTGGAGGTGCCAAAACCACGGATGCTGATGAGCTGGCTAGTTGGATGTAATTGGGTCGATAGGCGGGCCGGAGTAAAGACGCCAGGAATTTTGTTAATAATCTGGTCAATACTGCTTTGTGGTGCATTTTGAATCTGTTCATGTTCAATGACCGTCGTACTCATGTCCATATCCTGTAAATTACTGCCACGGCTGGCCATCACGGATATAGGTGCTAATTGTTCGAGCTGCTTTGCTGGACTTTCTTCTGCATGAATAAGATTACAAGTCAAAATTGCGAGTGAAAGTGCGCTGAATTTAAATAAATTATTTTGTGTATTCATTATTATTCCACCTGAATCAGGAAAAAAGGAATGTCGAACCACATACTGAAAGTAAGTAGTTTGAATATTTTTAAAAATAATTAAGACAACTGTTTAGGTTATGAACTAGATAGAAAGTGGAGGACCACGATTTTGGAAGAAGGTTAAGTAAAGTTTTTGATAACGCTTGAGACTGGAAACAGGTAAACGATGAGGTGTTTTGCCCAAAATTAATGTCAGTAAGATGAGAAGGCAGGCAAGCCAAACAGGATTAAAATTCTGTCCCAAAACCAGACAGAATTTACAAAAAGTATCTGCGCTATACAGGATTTTTTCTTCTACATTGCGCTGTTCAGCTAATAGGAAAGATTTCTGGATCTGCGGCTGTGTCGCTTCTAATTTAATATGATCAGAATGGGCTTCCGGTGGATTGAAAATAGCAAGTTGCTTGCAGATTCCAGACCCAAGCTCAGGATGTGTTTGCAGAATGGGCGTAATAAAGACAGAAAGCTGCATTAGCCATGCAAAGATGGCGAATATAATAGAAGCTTTCTGAAAGGTTAAACACACAATTCATCCAACCTATATAAAAGGCGTATACATGATTATATAGCGTTTTTTGATTTTAAAAATGCTAATGGATAGTTGTAGTAATTCAAGATGGATAAATAGCGGTATAGGAGATTATATATTTAAATGAGTATTTATTTTTAAGCAAATTGAATAGTTTTATCTTTAGGCTTATTTTTTAAAATATAAATATAATCAATAGTTTATTTTGTTAACAACTTTTCTTAAAAATAATTTATGTATTTTATATTCTGATTTATTTTTCAAATATATTTTTAATTTTTAAAACCTCCTTATTTGTGGAGGTTGTTGTGATAAATAATGAAATCAAAATTTAATTGAATAATTTTTTAGTTAATAAAATAAAATCTTAAATTTAAAGTTATGGCTAGATTCAGCTTATTTTCATTTAACTCTTATATTTTATTTTCAAATTTTATAGGTATGCCAGTTCTACCATTTTTATAAAAAAGTGGAGAAAGCTTGGAATGACTATATGTCCTCTATGAGGGAGCAACTTATAGACAAGAGAGATTGAATAGTTCAGAAATTGAATTCACTAATCAATAGAAAGAGAAATAAAGAATCTACTAAGGATGAGTGGGGAAATAAGTGAGAAGATAACCACTTTCTTAAATGGGATAAAAAATAAGAATGGTTTTAATTACGTTGAAGGGATTTAAGGCAGGAATCATTGTCTTGGCTATAGGATTTAGCGTTCAGGCAAATGCAGATGAAACAAAGGGATATTATATTAAGGCTGCTATTGATCAGTCATTCAAGCCGCTCATGCAACAATATGATGTATTGGGAATGGCAGTCGGGGTGATTTATCAGGGAAAAAATCATGAATACTATTATGGCCTGCAATCTCATATCGACCATAAAGCTGTAAATCGGTAAACAATTTTTGAATTAGGTTCTGTAAGTAAAATCTTTACGGGCATTGCAGGGGGCTATGCCAAGAGTCAGGGCAAGCTTTCTTTTAATGATCATCCAGCTAAATATTGGCCTGATTTAAAGAATTCAGAAATCAACAAAGTCAGTTTGCTGGAATTAGCGACTTATACGAGTGGAAACTTACCTTTGCAATTTCCGGATCAGGTTAAGACTGATCAGCAAGTTTTAGAGTATTTTCAAGATTGGCAGATTAAACATCCGCCTGGCCAATATCGGCAATATTCAAATCCCAGTATTGGCTTGTTTGGTGAGTTAAGTGCAAGATCAATGAATGTTCCTTTTAGCGTATTGCTTGAACAGATGATTTTTCCAAAACTCAATTTAAAGAATACCTATATCAATGTTCCGAAAGCACATAGGGTTCATTATGCTTTTGGTTATGATCAGAACAATCATCCGGTGCGGGTAAACCCGGGAGCTTTAGATGCCCAGGCTTATGGTGTGAAATCTACACTTCCCGATATGCTGAAATTATTAGATGCCAATCTGAATCTGAAAAAGAATAAGCCTGATATTAAACAAGCGCTTCTGGAAACTCATCATGGATATTTTAAGCTTGGAAAAATGACCCAAGCACTCGGTTGGGAGACTTTTTCATATCCGACGACGCTCGATATTTTGCTGGAAAGTAATTCTGAAAAAGTCGTGATGCAAGCAAATCCAATAGTCAAAAATACTATTCAGGAAAAATCACAAGTCTTTCATAAAACCGGTTCAACCAATGGCTTTGGCACCTATGTGCTGTTTGTTCCGGAAGAAAATTTTGGACTGGTGATGATGATGAATAAAAAAATTCCCAATGCAGAGCGAATCAAGGCAGCCTATCAAGTCTTTCAGTCCATAAAAAACAGTTAAGTTTATTAAGCCTGAATAGAAGGAAATGTCTCATGATTTTTGAGCTAGGATGTTTCCTTCTTTTGAAAAGAGGTTGAGTCTTAAACTCTAACTGAAGTAAAAGCCTCCTAATTTCGGAGATTTTTATTTTGTATCGGTAAGAGTGGTAGATTTTATTGGTTGAGAAAAATTCATTCTATAAATTTTAAAATGAAATTTAATAATATTAAAGTTCAAAATAGGGTAAGCTTATTTAATTAAGATTGAATCAGATTAGATAGGTTTCAGGGCATTCATGTTAGAACTTCGTCATTTAAAAACCTTAGTCGCGTTACGAGAACATGGCTCACTGGTTGCAGCAGCAGGAGATCTTTGTCTCACGCCTTCAGCTTTGTCCCATCAGCTTCGTGAATTGGATCAATGGTTCGGAGTCGAAATCGTCAATCGCCGTAGTCGCCCGGTCAGTTTTTCCAATGTCGGGCAGCGCTTGCTGAAGCTGGCAGATGATATTTTGCCTCAAGTCCATGTTGCACAGAGTGATATCATTCGCATTGTGCATGGGCAGACAGGACGGATCATTTTTTCTTCCGAATGCCATAGCTGTTTCGACTGGTTGATGCCTTTACTGAATCAATATCGTATTCAATATCCAGATGTAGATTTGGATTTCGCTTCTGGCTTTGAGGCCAATCCGCATGAACTGTTACAAACAGGGGAATTCGATCTGCTTATTACCGCCGATCCGATTGAACTGAAGGGTATAGAGTATTTCCCGATTTTTGAGTATGAGTCGCGTTTGGTGCTATCGAATACTCATCCTTTAGTGCGTTCCCAAAGTATTAGCGTCCAGGAATTGGCGGAAGAAACACTGATTACTTATCCAGTGGACAAGCACCGTCTGGACATCATGTCACACCTGTTTATTCCAGCGAATATTTTACCTAAACAAATTCGGACCACCGACTTGACTCAAATGCTGATTCAACTGGTTGCCAGTGGTCGGGGAATTGCAGCCTTGCCAGATTGGGTAGTGAATGAATATGAGCAAAAAGGCTGGGTGACTTCACGCCGTTTGAATTGTATAGCCCCGAATGGACTGCGCCGGACTTTATATGCAGGTTATCGAACTGAAGAAAAGCAGAAAGATTATTTCGAGGGATTTTTAAAGCAGCTTGATCGATTCTCAAAAAAGAGAATCACATATTATGATTAAGTGGTGATAAAGGTTTCCTCTCGACTCTTTAAAACTATTCTTTTTGATGACGCTTTCAGTCAATTAGATCAATAAATATACAATTCTAAAACAGGCTTATCTTAATTTTGGGTGAAAGATGGGAAGAGTAGGACTCAACTAGTAGATGAGATATTGAAGAGTTCTTAGGTAGTTTAAAACCTATTCTGAAAGAAGAGGTGAGATCATGAATATTGCAAAGAATACCATCTGTCTTTGGTACGATCATGATGCTGAAGAAGCTGCACGATTTTATGCAGAAACTTTTCCAAATTCATCTATAGGTGCTATCGTTCTTGCACCTGGAGATTATCCCTCTGGTAAAGCAGGTGATGTCATCACAGTAGACTTTACCGTACTGGGTATTCCATGTATTGGTTTAAACGGAGGACCTGTATTTCAGCATAATGAATCTTTCTCATTTCAAGTCGCCACAGAGGATCAGGAAGAAACTGACCGCTATTGGAATGCGATCGTCAATAATGGCGGTCAGGAAAGCGAATGCGGATGGTGTAAGGATAAATGGGGGGTATCTTGGCAAATCATCCCTAAAGCTTTGCTTGAAGCATCATACAGTTCAGACCGTGGTGTTGCTAAAAGAGCTTTTGATGCCATGATGACCATGAAGAAAATTGATGTCGCTGCAATTGAAGCTGCCATCCGAGGCTAAGGCATGGTCTTGATATCAGTGATTAATGCCATGTATTTAGTTTAAGCGTTTGGCCTTATTACTTATATAAAGTGAGAGGTCATTGTTAATAATCAGAAGTTCATCCTTTAAGGTATAGCCAGTGAGTTGCTTATGGCGGCCGCTGGCTAAAATCTATTTAAGCCTTCACAATAAATAATTTTTCTTTTTTAAAATAAGTAGATGAAACTCGAAGATATCTCTGAAGGTGAAGATTCATATTTGAAATATTTGGCTTAATGTAAGATGATAAAATAGTAAGTGACTAAAATTTAAAATCTTATTTCATCTGCTAGAAGAACGAGAAAGACATGCCTCATTCCCATCATCATGAAAAACACTATATACAACGTTCTGGCTGGTTGCGTGCCGCAGTGCTTGGTGCCAATGATGGAATTATTTCCGTGACCAGTCTGGTTGTCGGGATGGCAGCCAGTGGTGCTTCGTCACAAACACTTTTGATTGCTTGTGTTGCTGGCCTGATTTCTGGTGCAGCCTCGATGGCAGCTGGGGAATATATCTCGGTCAAATCGCAACAGGATATTGAAAAAAATGATCTCGCCATGGAAGAGCGGGAATTAAATCTGCATCCCGTACATGAATTAAGAGAACTAAAAAATATTTATATCAAGCGAGGTTTAGAAGCTGATCTGGCCGAAGAAGTGGCAAAACAGCTTACTGCACATAATGCCTTGGATGCGCATGCGCGTGATGAAATTGGAATTCTGGAACAGACAGCTGCCCGGCCCTTTACGGCGGCATTTTCTTCAGCATCAGCATTTACGGTAGGTTCTTTATTTCCATTGGTATCCATTTTGGTTTTGCCTTCACATTTGCTAGATCAGGGCGTTATGCTGGTGGGAGTGCTTAGTCTGGGAATGATGGGAGCATTAGCCAGTTATGCAGGCGGTGGCAGTATGTGGAAAGGCGCACTGCGTGTCATGATTTGGGGCATCGTTGCCATGCTATTCAGTTTCTGGATTGGCTCTCTATTTAATGTTACTACCATGTAATTATTTAAAAAATATGGAATAAATTTATATTGTTCTCTATATGTCCAAAATTCAAGTGAAGTACATAATCTTGAATTAAAATTTTCCTCATTGAATTGTATTAGACACATCTAGATTTTTAAGTAACTAACTCATTTAAAAAAATTAAATTTTAACTACAAGTTTTTCTTTAATTAAAAATACCTAATTTGATTATATGCTTCCTTGCACTAAAGCTGTGCCAAAAGGCGCAGTGAAGTGGCAATTTTAAAATCTGGATATGAATATTCTCAGGAAAATAAGAAAGAGCTTGGTTCTCAGTCACTATAATTTAGAAAAAATATAAAAGTACCTCTAGATAATTAATATAAATACAAATACTTATTCGTATAACTATTTTATTGGCACGCTTTGTGCTTATTAGAATTTGAGTCAAAGACGACTCTAAAGAAATTTGTAAGACGGCCAATGACGTCCGTTCTGAGCGCATCTGGTGTGCAGCGATTCGCATAGCAGATAAGCCTATACGTTCAGTTCTGGAAGGAGATGGTGATGTCTTCAAATTTATATGAAAAGAAAGCAACAAAAATAAGTCTTTTGAATTTCAGCAGCGCAGCAATGAGAGCCTTCCATATGAGTTGGCTCGCGTTTTTTGTCTGCTTCTTTGCCTGGTTCGCCTGTGCACCGCTGATGCCTGTAATCGCAGGTGAATTCAGCTTAACCAAAGATCAAATCGCCAATATCAATATTGCAGCAGTCGCAATCACTATTCTGGTTCGACTGATTGTCGGTCCGCTATGTGACAAATATGGTCCACGCAAAACCTATACAGCCTTACTCGTACTCGGCAGTATCCCGGTCTTTGGTGTGGCCTCTGCGAATAGCTATGAATCCTTTCTGTTTTTCCGCTTACTGATTGGCGCCATTGGTGCCAGTTTCGTCATTACCCAATATCACACCAGCATCATGTTTGCGCCGAATGTGGTCGGTACAGCCAATGCAGCAAGTGCAGGTTGGGGAAATGCCGGTGGTGGTGCAACTCAAGCCTTGATGCCTTTACTTCTAGCTGCGTTGGTGATGTTCGGTGTTGAACAGGCGATGGGCTGGAGAATTGCACTGATCGTTCCAGGCCTAATGATGGTGATCGTCGGTGCATTGTACTGGAAATTCACTCAGGACTGTCCACAAGGCAACTTTAAAGAACTGCGTGCAGCAGGAATTCAGGTTGGTAGCGAGAAAAAAGGTGGCATGGCAATTCTGATGCATGCTGCACGTAACTACCGTGTCTGGATTCTATTTGGCGCTTATGCGGCCTGTTTCGGTATCGAAATCTTCATTCATAACATCGTAGCCATGTACTACGTAGAAAACTTCAGCTTTGGTTTAAAAGAAGCAGGTATGACGGCCGGGATCTTCGGTCTGCTAGCCCTGTTTGCCCGTGCACTGGGTGGCATCGTTTCAGACAAAGTTGCCATCAAAAAAAGCCTGGACGGACGTACCAAAGTGCTGTTTGCCATGATCTTGATGGAAGGCTTATTCCTGATTTTATTCTCGCAAATGAACAGTGCCATGCTGGCCATTATCACAATGACTGTCTTTGCATTATTTACCCATATGGCATGTGGTGCAACATATGCGCTGGTGCCATTTATTGACCGTGATGCTTTAGGCGGTGTGGCCGGCATTATCGGTGCAGGCGGTAACGTGGGTGCGGTCGCAGCAGGATTCTTACTCAAAGGCATGCTGGATATTCAAACCTGTCTGATGGCACTTGGCGGCCTGGTCGTGATTGCAGCAAGTTTTGTTCTGATGATTCGCTTCTCGGTTGAGCATAAGGCCAAAGAGCAAAAGCTATATGAAGAAGCTGTTCTTGAACGAAACAACCTGGCTTAAAACACAAGATACAAGATTTAGAAAATTTCGGAGAAGGAATATGAAACTGGTAATGATTGGCCATGGCATGGTAGGACACAAATTTATTGAATCTGTGCTTGAGCATGCGGGTGATGACGTTGAAATCACGATTCTGGCAGAAGAGCCGCGTCTGGCTTATGACCGCGTCCATTTGACTGAATATTTCAGCGGCAAATCTGCAAAAGATTTAACTTTATGTCGATCTGACTTTGCGGATGCGTATGGTATTGATCTGCGTTTAGGCACTAAAGCGGTTTCTATCAATCAGGTAACACGTACAGTAACCACCCAGCATGGTGAGGAACTGACCTATGACAAGCTGATTCTGGCAACGGGTTCTTATGCATTCGTTCCACCAATTCCGGGTAATGATCGTGAAAATTGCTTTGTTTACCGTACTATTGAAGATCTGGATGCCATTCGTGCAGCGAGCTTGAATGCCAAAAACGGTGTCGTGATTGGTGGTGGTTTGCTGGGGCTGGAAGCGGCAAAAGCGCTGCGTGACCTGAATCTGGAAACGCATGTGGTCGAATTCGCACCACGCTTAATGGCAGTACAGATTGATGATCTTGGCGGTAAAGTATTACGCAGCAAAATCGAAGATCTGGGCGTTAAAGTCCATACCCAAAAAGCAACTTCGTCTATTGAAGACGGCGTAAATGCTAAACATGTGATGAAGTTTGGTGATGGTGCCGAGCTGGAAACTGACATCATTCTGTTCTCTGCAGGGATCCGTCCACGTGATGAACTGGCACGTCAAAGTGGGCTGGCGATTGGTGAGCGCGGTGGTATCGTGATCAATGATTACTGCCAGACATCAAATCCGGACATTTACGCAATTGGTGAATGTGCGCTGTGGAATAACAAGATTTTTGGTCTGGTTGCGCCCGGCTATGACATGGCACGTATTGCTGCGAAACATGTACTTCAAGAAGAATGTGCCTCATTTACTGGCGCAGACATGAGCACCAAGTTGAAACTGATGGGTGTGGATGTTGCATCAGTTGGCGATGCACATGCCATGACACCAGGTTCACTGAGCTACTTCTATGCAGATGAAGCAGCGCAGATCTACAAAAAAATCGTAGTTAATGCTGAAAAAACCAAACTGCTCGGTGCAGTGCTGGTCGGTTGTGCCAAAGAATATAACGACCTGCTGCAAATGATGCTAAATGGTCTGGAAATCCCGGAAAATCCGGAAAGCCTGATCATGCCGGGCTTTGATCAAGCGACTGCAAAAGCAGGCGGTAGCGGTGTAGACCTGCTCCCAGACAGCGCAACGATCTGTTCATGTAATAACGTATCTAAAGCGGATATCTGTTCAGCGATTGCCGATGGTTCAACTTCACTAGGCGCTCTGAAAAAATGCACCAAAGCTGCTACAGCTTGTGGTGGCTGTGCACCGCTGGTGACGCAAGTTCTGAAATCTGAGTTACAACGTCAAGGCGTAACAGTAAATAACCATCTCTGCGAACACTTTGCTTATTCACGCCAGGAACTGTATCACCTGGTTCGTGTGAATGAAATCAAGACCTTTGATGACCTGATCCAGCAACATGGTCATGGTCTGGGCTGTGATATCTGTAAGCCAACAGTGGCAAACATCCTGGCATCTTGCTGGAACGACTTTGTCCTGAAACCAAGCCATGCCGGCCTGCAAGACAGTAACGACTACTACCTCGGTAACATTCAAAAAGATGGTACTTACTCTGTCGTTCCTCGTATGGCAGGTGGTGAAGTCACTCCAGATGGTCTGATCGTAATTGGTCAAATTGCTAAAGAATATGGTCTGTACACCAAATTGACTGGCGGCCAGCGTGTCGATATGTTTGGTGCGCAACTGCATCAATTACCAGAAATCTGGGAAAAACTGATCAATGCCGGTTTTGAATCAGGTCATGCCTACGGTAAATCGCTGCGTACCGTGAAATCTTGTGTCGGCAGCACCTGGTGCCGTTATGGTGTAGATGATTCTGTGGGCTTGGCGATCTATCTGGAAAACCGCTATAAGGGCTTACGTTCTCCACACAAACTGAAAATGGCGGTGTCTGGCTGTACCCGTGAATGTGCCGAAGCACAAAGCAAAGACGTTGGTGTGATTGCTACTGAAAAAGGCTGGAACCTGTATGTCTGCGGTAACGGCGGTATGAAACCACGCCACGCGGAACTGCTGGCATCAGATCTGGATACACAAACTTTAGTCCGCTATATCGACCGTTTCTTCATGTTCTATATCCAGACGGCTGATCGTCTGCAACGTACTTCAGTATGGCGCGACAACCTCGAAGGCGGCTTAGATTATCTGAAAGATGTCATCGTCAATGACTCACTGGGTCTGGCAACAGAACTCGAGCGTCGTATGGAGCATGTGGTGGGCACTTATCAGGATGAATGGCGTACTGCAGTTGAAGATCCAGAAGTCCGTAAACGTTTCAAAACCTTTATTAATGCCAAGGCTGAACAGCAAAACGATCCGCACGTTCAATTTACTGAAGTGCGCGGTCAGATCCGTCCAAAAACTGAAGCTGAACGCAATGCCAGCCGTATTCCGGTAGTTGAAGCCTGATTCAAAGAATAAAGGAGCAAGAATATGACAATGTTTAAAGATATGAATGAACTGAATTGGGTTGAAGTGTGTGCACTGGATGACATCACGCCTAATACTGGCGTTGCAGCTTTGGTGGAAGATCAGCAAATTGCGATCTTTCGTGTAGGTTCAGAAAAACGTGTTTATGCACTCAGTAACCAGGATCCATTTAGTAAAGCGTTTGTGATGTCACGCGGCATCATTGGTGATCTGCAAGGTGAACGTGTAGTCGCTTCACCAATTTACAAGCAGCATTTTAGTTTGGCGACTGGCCGCTGCCTGGAAGATAAAGATCAAAAACTGCTGGTTTTTCCAAACAAAATTGAAAATGGCAAGGTGTTCATTAGCCCCGTGCCACAAAAAACCTATATCACCAACAACGGTGTTTCACCGGAAAAAATGAAACTGGTACTGGTCGGTAATGGTCTGGCAGGCATGCGTTGTCTGGAAGACCTGCTGGATATGGCACCAGACCGTTATGAAATTACTGTGATTGGTGAAGAGCCGTGGGGTAACTACAACCGCATCATGCTGTCGCCAGTGCTTTCTGGCGAGAAAACCATTGATGACATCATGCTACATCCGCATGCATGGTATGCCGACAAAGGTATCCGTCTGGTTGCAGGTGATCCAGCGGTTCGTATCGATCGTCTGCGTAAGCAGGTTTATACCGAAAAAGGCGAAGTGATCAGTTATGACCGTTTAATTCTGGCGACGGGTTCCAAACCATTCGTTCCGCCAATTCCAGGTAGCGACTTAAAAGGTGTACTCAGCTTCCGCGACATCTATGATGTAAATACCATGCTGGACTACTGCAAAACCAAGAAAAATGCGGTGGTGATTGGTGGTGGTCTACTGGGTCTGGAAGCAGCTTACGGTCTGAAACAGCAAGGCATGAATGTCACAGTATTGCATCTGATGGATCGTATCATGGATCGTCAGCTGGACAGCAAAGCCAGTCAGATGCTGAAAACAGCGATTGAGCAGAAAGGTATCACCATCCTGACTGAAGCCAATACCGAATGCTTAATTGGTGAAGAAGGTCATGTGACCCAAGTGAAACTAAAAGATGGCACCGTGCTGGCTGCTGATTTGGTGGTCTTCGCAGTTGGTATTCGTCCAAATATCGCATTGGCGCAAAGTGCCGGTCTGCGTTGCAACCATGGTGTGCTAGTGAATGACACCATGCAGACTTTTGACCCAAGTATTTATGCGATGGGTGAATGTATCGAGCACCGTGGTCAAACCTTTGGTCTGGTTGAACCACTTTGGGGCCAGGCGTTCATTTGTGCATCACATCTGGCCGAGCATGGCAGCCTGACCTTTAAATCGCCAACGGTTCCGACTCAGCTGAAAGTGAGTGGTTGTGATGTGTTCTCTGCAGGTGACTTCGAACCAAAAGATGATTTTGAAGATATCGTACTGAATGACGAGAAACGTCAGATCTATAAACGCATTATTATTCAAAAGGATAAAGTCATTGGTGCGGTGCTGTTTGGTGATACGGAAGACGGTGCCTGGTATGCCGAACTGATTGCAGATCAAACCCCAATTGCAACGATTCGTAACAAGCTGCTTTTTGGTCGGGATTTTGCATTAAAGAAAGCAGGGTAAAAAATCAATTTGTCATGGTGAAACCAAGATCCGCGGAAACGTCATCCGCAACTGTTTGAGCCAAGACAAAATATGAAAATGAATGTTTCTGCGACCTTTTTGATACATGCCGGATGAGGGCGAGTTTTGCGGATCTTACGCCACAGTGTGGCTCAGGTTTTGCCTACTTTTCCCGAAAGAAAAGTAGGTCGAACCGAAGGTTGATCCAAATAAATGAGTTGCATTGAAAAGACACCGTTGTAATGAACCTTTTTTGAAAAGAATTAAATTGTGTTTCAACTCCTAAGGAGCATCCATGAACAGTATTCCCGTTGTGGAAATTGAAAGCTCCACAGAATTAAAAACTAAAACCACACAGACCACGTGCCCATATTGCGGCGTGGGTTGTGGTGTGACTGCACATGTAACGCCGACCACATCAGGTCCGAAAGTGACTGTTGAAGGCGATGCCAATCATCCTTCCAATTTCGGCAAGTTATGCATCAAAGGCAGTAATCTCGCAGATACTTTAGGTCTGGAAACCCGCTTACTGCAGCCAATGTTGGGTCGTAAAGATCAGCGTGAAGTTACCAGTTGGGATACTGCAGTTTCGACCATTGCCAATAAATTCCAGCAATGCATTGATCAATATGGCCGAGACAGTATCGCGTTTTATGTCTCAGGTCAGCTGCTGACCGAAGATTATTATGTGGTAAACAAATTCGTCAAAGGCTATCTCGGTACTGCAAACATCGATACCAATTCACGTTTATGCATGTCTTCGGCTGTTGCAGCACATAAACGAGCTTTTGGCGAAGATCTGGTTCCAGCCAGCTACGAAGATTTCGAACATACCGATATGGTGGTACTGGTCGGTTCCAATACCGCTTGGTGCCATCCAGTATTGTACCAACGCATCATGAAAGCCAAGGAACAGCGCGACCTGTTTGTGGTTGTAGTAGATCCGCGTTTTACCAGTACCTGTGAAGCAGCAGATCTACACCTACCAATTCTGCCAGGTCAGGATGTGGCGCTGTTTAATGGCTTATTGCAGTACCTCTGGAAAAATGGTCACGCAGACCAAGAATTTATTGCTCAACATACACAAGGCTTGGAGCAAGCCTTAGTACAAAGTGAAGCTGAGTCTCCGATTCAAGAAGTTGCTCAACGTACCGGTATTGCAGTCGAGAAACTGCAAACTTTTTATCAGAAATTCGCCAAAACTGAAAAAGTTATGACCCTGTTTTCAATGGGGGTCAATCAGTCTTCGCAAGGGGTGAATAAAGCCAACAGTATTATTAACTGTCATTTGCTCACCGGTAAAATCGGCAAACTCGGTGCAGCGCCATTTTCCATGACCGGTCAGCCAAATGCGATGGGCGGGCGTGAAGTCGGTGGTCTAGCCAATATGCTGGCTGCACATCTGGATTTAGAAAATCCGGGACATCAGCAGCTGGTACAAAATTTCTGGCAAAGCCCGTATATTGCTAAACAAGCAGGACTGAAAGCAGTCGATTTATTCCAGGCCGTTGAAAGCGGCAAGATCAAGGCGATCTGGATTATGGCCACCAATCCGGTGGTCAGCTTGCCAGATGCAGATCAGGTCAAACGCGCCCTGGACAAATGTGAATTCGTGGTAGTGTCTGATATCTGTCAGGATACGGATACCACACAATATGCTGATGTCTTGTTACCTGCTTTAGGTTGGGGGGAAAAAGATGGCACCGTGACCAATTCAGAACGTCGTATTTCCAGACAGCGTGCTTTTTTAGATGCACCGATGCAAGCCAAAGCTGACTGGTGGGCGATCAGTCAAGTGGCTCAGAAGATGGGTTTCACAGGTTTTGATTTTAATAATAGCCATGACATTTTTCTGGAGCATGCCCAATTATCTGCTGAGCAAAACTCTGATTTAAGTCAGCGATCTGAAACGCCATATTTCCGCTATTTTAATTTAAAAGGCCTAACCGATTTAAGCCTAGCTGAATATGATGAACTGAAACCGGTACAGTGGCCAGTATGGAGAAAAGATCAGGCAGAAGATTCAGTAGCTCGACTCTATAGCGAAGGCCAGTATAGCCATGCAGATGGCAAAGCCAAGTTTATTGCTACCACGGCAATTGATCCGGTGAATCAGATTTCCAGTGAATATCCTTTAATTTTGAATACCGGCCGGATCCGCGATCAGTGGCATACCATGAGCCGTACTGGTCTCTCTGCCAATTTAAGTACCCATCGTGCTGAGCCGTATTGTGAAATTCATCCACATGATGCCTTAAAATACGGCATTAAAGATAGCGAGCTGGTAGAAGTCAAATCGCAATGGGGCAATTGTGTCTTGCGTGCGACTGTCAGTGACAATATCCGCCGTGGACAGGTCTTTGCCCCGATTCACTGGAATGATCAGGTCGCATCCGATGCCCGGATCGGCAAGGTAGTAAATCCGGTAGTGGATGCCATTTCGGGTGAACCTGAGTTCAAGCATACTCCGGTCATCATCCATCCATTTTATAGTCAGTGGCAAGGCGTATTTTATGTGCGTCAAGGCTTTGAAAAAATCGTACAGCCGTCGATTGAAGCTACCGTGTGGTGGACTAAAATCACTACCAGCAAGGCAATACGTTATGAACTGGCAGACCGGAAGAAATTTAGCTATACCACTGAGCATTTAAAAGAATTATTGCCATTTCAGGATGAAAGTTTTGAATGGCTGAATCTTGAAGATCAGACCGCCCACATCAGTCATAGCGTGATACTTCAGGGTGGTCATGTGATTGCCAGCCTATATATTGCACCGAAGGCCTTATTGCCGGACCGCGACTGGGTGGCAAGTCTGTTTAAACGTGAACGTTTAAGTGCTATGCACCGTAAGGCTCTACTTGCCGGACAGCCGATGTCGATGGCAAATAATGAAGGTCCACTGGTCTGTAGCTGTTTTAAAGTCGGTAAAAACCGCATTATTGAAACCATTAAAACTAAAAATATTACGGATGAAAAACAGGTGACCGCATGTTTAAAAGCCGGAGGGAATTGTGGTTCGTGTTTACCTGAAATCCGTGGCCTGATTAAAACATGTCAATTGGAGACGGTAGAATGAAAAAAGGAGCCGAGAGAGAAAATAATAAAACAGCTTATCCGCGTACTGATCTGGTGATCCTGGCGGGTGGACAGGCAAGACGCATGAATGGCATCAACAAACTGTTGCAGAAATTCGATGACCAGATTCAGCTGATCAAGATTCACCAACAGCTGAAATCGAATGTTGCACAGGTCTGGATTAACAGCCATCGCGACTATTCCATTTACCAGAAACTCATTCCCAGTGTTCATTATTATCAAGATGATGAGCCAGGCTTTCAGGGGCCGTTAATGGGCATCAAAAGTGCCTGGTCGCATGTGCAGTCGGATTGCGTGCTGTTTGTCCCTTGTGACGTAACTTATATTCCTTCCAAAGTATTGCTCAAGTTGCATCAGGCTCTAGCCAAAAACAGTCTGGCTCAAGTGGCTTATGTGGAAATTAACGGCAAGCCACTTTATCCATTTTGTCTGGTCAAACGCAGCAGTCTGGCAACCCTGAACTTACATCTTGAACAGGAACAGCGCAGCCTCAAACACTGTTTTGCTGATTTGCACGCACAAGTGGCACGTTTTAAAAATCGTGCGCTATTTTTTCACAGTATTAACTCGCTGGATGAACTGCAACAGTATCAACAGCTCAAATTTCTGCACTAAAAACTGAATATTTTACTTTTGGCACAAAGTTGGAACACTTATTGCAGATCTTATTATTACAAGATTGGGCGTTTTGAGTTTCGCGCACTACATATGTGCAACAACCCGCCCAATGCCTGAAGATGGATGTTCAACATGAATATGATGACACAGCTTAAAAATGATGCCTTGTTTGTCGATCAATTCGGTCGTGGCAAGCGCAAGCTAAGGATTTCAGTGACCGATCGCTGCAATTTCAAATGTGTTTATTGTATGCCTGAACATCCTGAATGGATGAAAAAACACGATCTGCTCAGTTTTGAAGAGCTGTATCAATTTTGCGATTTTATGGTGCGTCATGGCATCCAGTATATCCGCATTACTGGTGGTGAGCCGTTAATGCGTCAGGGCGTAGTGCATTTTGTTGAACAACTGCAAGCGCTGAAAAAGCTGGGACTACAACGCATTTCCATGACTACGAATGCGCATTACTTAAAACAATATGCACAGGCCTTAAAGCAGGCGGGACTGGATGACCTGAATATTAGTTTGGACAGTCTGGATGCTGATCAGTTTAAACAGCTGACTCAAAAAGATTTGGCACCTGTGCTGGAAGGAATTCAGGCAGCACAAGTCGCTGGATTAGCGATTAAGATCAATACCGTATTGATGCAGGGTATCAATGATGATCAGATCCTGCCATTGGCGCGCTGGTCAGTTCAGCAAAACATTGTCCTGCGCTTTATCGAATTTATGCCACTTGATGGTGATCACAATTGGTCTACTGAGCATGTAGTCAGTGAACAATACATTTTAGAAACTTTGGCGACTGAATTTACGCTCACTCAAAAAACTAATAATTCTGCCCAATCAGCTTCGGAACCCGCACGCCAGTATCTGATTGATGGCCATCCAATTGGAATTATTTCAACCATTACCAATTCATTTTGTGGCAGCTGCGACCGCTTGCGATTGACTGCACAAGGTGAATTTTATAACTGCCTGTTTGCACCTCAAGGTTTGAATCTTAGAAAGGAAATCAAATCACTAAATGCATCTGTAGCTCTAAGTGAGTTGAATTTGTATGGTGCTTTATCCCGATATATCTGGAACAAAGAACAGGGCTTTCATGCCATAGAGCAGCGTTTAAAAAATCAAAGTATGAATCAAAACAGCCGCAAAATTAGTATGCACATGATAGGAGGCTAAGATGTCACAGATCAGAATCAGAATTGAAGCCTTCGGTGCGGTAGAGCGACAGTTACCGCAAGATCTCGAAATTATCTGCAAATCTCAAAGTACCGTATCTGAAGTTTTGAATCAGGTGGGACAAGATTATCCTGATGCATTTGGCATGATTGAACGCTGTGCCTGTGCCATCGGTGAAGATATCATTTCACGTCAGACACCTCTTCATGCTGACAGTACTTTGGTGCTGTTGTCACCTGTCGCAGGAGGCTGAAATGAGCAAATTCAAACAGATTTCCCGGATCCAAGATACTGCTTTAGATCTGGAAAGTTTTGATCCGATCCAGTCTTTTCCTGAATGTGGTGGAGTCGGCGTATTTATCGGAACGGTACGTAATCACCATGAAGGTAAAGCAGTCAAGGCACTGAAATATACGGCCTATACACCTGTTGCAGAAAAAATGATTCGCCAGATTGAACAAGAAATCCAGGCCAAATACGGCGTGTCCTATGTGCGGGTGATTCATCGAATTGGGGCACTAGATATTGGTGAAAAAGCCATTATTGCAATTGCTTATGCTGCACATCGACGTGAAGCTTTTGCTGCTTGTGAGGAAGCAGTAGAGCGGGTCAAACATGAGGTGCCAGTCTGGAAAGAAGAGTTTTATATGGATGGCAGCAGTCAATATGTTGAGGGGTGTTGTATCCGTAAAGATGTAGAAATTACTCATACGCATCGTCATTCAGAACATTCAGATGAGACGCATCAACATTGTCATCATGCCAAAGAGAATACACCATTCATCTATCAATGGCCGATATAAGTCAGAACAGACATACGTTTAAAGAAGAAATAAACTATAGGAACATGCAATGAAAAATGTCGGGATGAAAGCAGAAAGTTATCGGACTGCAGTAGCTACAGGGATTCTGCATGCACCGCCACATTGCATTGAGTTATTACGAAATGGCAATACGGAAAAGGGTGATGCACTAAAGACAGCTCGCATCGCCGGGATTTTAGGGGCTAAACGAACCGATGAACTGATTCCGCTGTGTCATCCTTTACCAATTTATCGTGCAGATGTGGAATATGAACTGTTTGATGCGCATGTCAAAATTATTGCCACAGTAGAGACTATTGGTCCAACCGGTGTGGAAATGGAAGCCTTGACTGCCGTTAGTCTGGCTGGATTAACCCTCTATGACATGCTCAAACCACATTGTGAACCGGAAGATCTATGTCTGGATCAATGTAAATTGCAAAAGAAAAAAGGCGGTAAATCGCATTTTACCCGTGTCTTAAAAGAAGCCTTGCCAGCATCCATCATTGTGCTTTCAGATACAGTCGCTGCCGGTAAAAAACCGGATACAGCAGGGCAAAATGTCCTGGAAATATTACAAGAAGCCAATTTTGAAAATATTGCCTATCAGGTAATTCCAGATGATCCTGAACAGTTATTGGCATTGGTTCATCAACAGAAAAATGACTATCCATTGATCCTGACTGTAGGTGGAACAGGCTTAGGTCCTAAAGATCTAACAGTTGAAACTTTACAGCCTTTACTGAAACGGGAAATTCATGGACTCATGGAAGCTTCACGCAGTTTCGGCCAGAAACGAACGCCGTATGCGGCTTTAAGTCGTGGCGTTGCTGGCTATATTGATAACAGTTTGGTAATGACTTTACCGGGCAGCCGACAAGGTGCCAAAGAATCTTTAATTGCCGTACTACCAGCGTTGGTACATTTATTTGATGTGCAAAAAAATATTCCACATCAAGGCGGTTATCAATAATGTCTGGATGCGGAGCAGACCATGGTCTGATTACAGTAGATCAGGCTTTAGAATTGATTTTGCAGCATACTCAAGTGTTAGCAACTGAACGACTGAAGTTGAATCAGGCCCTGAATCGTTATCTGGCAGAAGATATTTATTCTGGGATTAATTTACCGTTATTTTCGCAAAGTGCCGTAGATGGTTATGCACTGTGTACCCAAGCTGCAATTGAGCCAGAAAGTGAGTTTCAGCTTATCGGTGAAATTCGGGCAGGGCAACAGGATGAGCTGCAACTTCAGGATGGTCAGGCAGTCAGGATTTTTACCGGTGCTAAAATTCCGCTTGGGACTACTACGGTCGCACGTCAGGAAATTGTTCAAGTGATTGATTCATCCAAAATCAAAATTATGGAACAGCTCAGCGCTCATGCCGATATTCGCGATGTGGGCGAAGAAATTTCAGTCGAGCAATTATTGGCCAATAAAGGTCAACAGCTGTCAGTCGGTGCAATTGCCTCTTTAAGCATGGCGGGAATCAATACTGTTGAGGTTTTTCAATATTCTAAAGTGGCTGTGGTCATTACAGGTGATGAAGTTGCTGAAAGTATAGAAGACTTTGTAGCGGGTAAAATCTTTGATGCCAACGGTCCCTTGATTGAAGCCTGGTTTCAGCAAGCCGGGCAGCAGGTTGAAATTTTTCATGTTGCAGATACTGAGGCGGCAGTACGGAATCTCATTCAAGAATTATCAGCAAGCTATGACCTGATTTTAACCACAGGCGGTGTATCTGTCGGAGATTATGATTTCATTCGGCCTGTAGCACTAGATTTAGGCTTTGAACAGATATTCTGGAAAGTAAAACAGAAGCCGGGCAAGCCGATGTTCTTTGCCCAGCTACAGCGAAATGATAGTTCACATTGTTATCTGCTGGGTTTGCCGGGAAATCCCGCAGCAGTGTATGTCGGCATGCAGATCTACACCGCAACTTTATTAAATGCCTTACAAGGACACAAATCTCAGCCGAACTGGTTTAATGCTGTACTCACCCATGATCTGAAAATGGATACCAGAGAGCGCTTTTTAAGAATGTCTGCCAGCTTTGAGCAGTCGGTTTTACGAGTTAAAAGTCTGTCTAAGCAGCAATCACATATGCTGAGCAATCTTATGCAGGCTAATTGTCTGGTTCGCATTCCGGCAGGAAAAAGCCTGAAAGAAGGGGATCTTGTTCAAGGCTTATTTATTCACTGATAAGGGTAGATGCACATGAAAAAATCTCTGTTTTTATCCATGTGCATTGCCATGATGTTTTCCTCAGTCCATGCAGGAACAGTGAAGGTTTACGCCGCAGCGAGTCTAAATAATGCTGTGACCGAAATTTCCAGGATTTACCAAGCCCAACATCCACAAACTAAGATTATTTCTGTATTTGGTGCATCTTCTGCTTTAGCCAAACAGATCGAAGCAGGAGCTAGTAGTGATCTATACTTTTCAGCTGATCAGGATTGGATGAATTATCTGGTACACAAGAAACTTATAAATTCCAGTTCAGTTCATCCCATCCTGTTAAATCAGTTAGTGGCGATCAGCCCGAAACATCTGAATATTCATTTTAAACCCCAGTCCAGTTTTAATTTTGCCCAGTCCTTTAAAGGTTATGTATGTACCGGGCAAATGGAATCAGTGCCTGCCGGAAAATATGCCAAGCAAAGTCTGACCAAACTGAACTGGTTAAATGGCTTGAAAGGACGAATTGTTGGAACGGATGATATACGCTCGGCTTTGGCTTTCGTCGAACGCGGTGAATGTGAAGTGGGGATTGTCTATAAAACTGATGCCTTGATCAGCCGAAAAGTAAAAATCATCGGTACTTTCCCAGCAAATTTACATAGTCCGATTGTTTATCCTTTAGCTTTGACACGGCAAGGTGTGCAGAATAAAGAAGCAGTGCAATTTGAACAATTTATACAAAAAAGTGCGCAGGCTAAAGCCATCTTTCAAAAATATGGATTTAGGCTGAACCCCTAGACAATGGCTGGAGAAATAACTGCAAGATGTTAAGTCCAGAAGAACTCAGTGCGCTCTACCTGTCTGCCAAGGTGGCCAGCTTTGCGACCTTATTCTGTTTACCTTTTGCAGTAGCATTGGCTTGGGTTTTGGCCAGATATGAATTTCGGCTTAAGTTTCTGGTCGAAGCATGTTTGCAATTGCCGATGGTGCTGCCACCTGTGGTTTTGGGTTATCTGCTTCTGATACTGTTTGGTAATCAAGGCATGATTGGCCAATATCTCAATACACTCGGATTGCAACTGGCATTTAACTGGAAAGGGGCGGTATTGGCCTCGATGATTGTGGCATTTCCGCTGATGGTGCAACCGATCCGTTTGTCATTTCAGCTCATGAATCAGCAACTCGAACATATCGCAGGTTCATTGGGCGCAGCACCGTGGAAAGTGTTTTGGAGTATCAATTTACCTCTGGCGATTCCCGGTATGCTGATTGGTAGCATCTTATGTTTTAGCCGCAGTCTGGGTGAGTTTGGTGCCACCATTACTTTTGTGGGCAATATTCCGGATGAAACCCGCACTATTCCCATCGCAATTTATTCCTTACTGCAACAACCAAATGGTGAAGAAATGGCGATGCGTCTGGTGACATTGTCTATTTTCTTGGCATTTACTGCCTTAATTGCCAATTATTTTATTTTGCAAAACTATCAACGGAAATTAGGAGGCTGAAATGTTGAAGTGTGATTTTCAATATCAACAAGCCGATTTCGAGTTGAATATTAAACTGGAAATATCGCAGCAACTATTGGGGATCGTCGGTGCATCTGGAAGTGGGAAAAGCACATTACTCAAAAATATTGTCGGGTTATTGAAACCTGATCAAGGATATATTCAGTTTAATCAGCAGGATTTAACCAATATAGAAAAGCAAATAAATATTCCAATGCATCAGCGCAAAATTGCATTAGTTTTCCAGAATGCTTTGCTGTTTCCACATATGAATGTGCAGCAGAACCTATGTTATGCAGAAAAACTGATATCTAAAGCAGATCGAAAATTCCAGTTTGAAGACATCGTGGAATTATTAGAATTAAAGCCTCTAATTTATCGCAAAGCCCATCAGCTATCAGGTGGAGAAGCGCAGCGCGTTTCTATTGGCCGAGCATTACTGTCTTCACCGAATCTTTTATTGCTGGATGAACCTTTAACGGGCCTAGATCAGCAGTTAAAACAGCAGATTTTACCCTTCCTAAAACGGATCAAAGACGAGCTAAATCTACCGATGATTTATGTGACTCATCATTTAGAAGAATTAGCTTACTTAGAAGCCGAAACTGTACAGCTCAAAAAGGGCATATTAATCAGGAACTGATTAACTCCAGCTGATTGAGTCGGGCAGGTTTTGCATAGTAAAAACCTTGCAGATAATCACAATGATGTGATTTTAAACACTCAGCCTGTTCAGGATTCTCAATTCCTTCCGCAACGACTTCCAGATCCAGCTTATGCGCTAGGGTAATCATGGCTTCAATAATGGCCTCATCTCGTGGATTGCCAGGTAAATGCTGAACAAAGCTACGATCCAATTTGATTTCATCGATCGGAAGACTACGTAAATAACTTAAACTCGAATAACCAGTGCCAAAGTCATCTACCGAAACTTTAATGCCCAAAGCTCGGACATTTTTTAAGATCTCAATGGACTTATCACCGCTGGCAATCAGCATGCTTTCAGTCACTTCGAGTTTTAGTAACTCATGCGGGAATTCAATTTCCGCTAATAATTGCTGGAGATCACTCAGGAATCCACTTCTTTTAAACTGTAAAGGAGATAGATTGACGGCAACCGAAATTTGAGTCTCATGCTGCATATTCCAGGCTTTAACTTCCTCACAAGCCTGTCTAAGTACCCATTCGCCAATTGAGACGATTTGCCCGGTCCTTTCTGCAAAAGGAATGAAATCGGCAGGAGAAATAAAGCCTTTTTCTGGATGTTGCCAGCGGATCAAAGCTTCCAGACATTTGACCTTGCCCGTTTCACTGTCCAGAATCGGCTGATAAAACAGTTTAAACTGCTGTTCATGCAGAGCGACCATCAGTTCATGACGAAGCTGTACATAATCTACCTTCGGTAAAGGCTCTTTCGTGAAATTATACCAGTGCCAAGTATTACCCCCTTCGGCATTAGCATCACGCATGGCATCCTTGGCTGCATTGATAAACTGCTTAACGCATTTGATGTCGGGATCAGCATCAGCGACACCGATACTTGCACTCAGGTGAATATCATAGCCATCCACATGGAAAGGCTGAGATAATCCGGCGATGATTTCTTCGGCACGTACAGCAACTTGCTTGAGATCATTCATTTGAGTTAATAAAATTGCAAACTCATCTCCTGAAAATCTGGAAATTACATCTTCCGGCTCCAGGTTTTGGCTCAGACGATTGCCCACTAGTTTTAAAATTTTATCGCCAATATCATGACCGAGGCTTTGATTCAAAGGTTCAAAATCATCCAGATCCAGATATAAAAGCACTAGATTTGCAGAACCACTCTGCGCTAGATGCAGTTTTTCCTGAACCACTTCTTCAAACAGCTTATTGTTGATAAAGCCGGTTAAATGGTCATGTGATTCCTGATAAGCGATTAGTTCTTGCTGGGCAACATGCTGACTCACATCCTGTTGAATGGCAATGAAATGAGTGCACTTATGATTTTCATCAAAGACTGGACCTAGGTTTAGCTTGTTCCAGAACCAGTGTCCATCCTTACGATAATTTTTCAGGACAATCTTGATTTCAGATTTATTCTGAATGGCTTCGCTGATTTGCTGGACGCTTTCCGCGGAAGTATCAGGTCCCTGCAAGATGCGGCAATTTTTTCCTTTGAGTTCTTCCAGGCTATAACCGGTAATCTGCTCAAAGGCCGGATTAACATATTCAATAGGCTGGTCATTTTCTGCCGAGGTTAAAATAATGCCATGCGGATTTGCATCGACACTACGTTTCATTAAGCGCAGCATTTCATTGTTTTGATAACGTTCAGTAATGTCGCGTGCCACGCTAAAAATACCGACAATTTCCTCATTCACTTTAATTGGCAAAAAAGTTAAATCGAGCCAGTATTTCTGTCCTGCCGAGTTATGTGCCTGAACTTCAAGATGTCCAGTCAAGCCATGCTTGGCCTGCTCAAAGGCTTCTAAGGCAAGAGGGCGATGTTCAGGTTCAATAAAATGATCAATTTTAGTTCCGATATGCGATTTAACACCAACTTCGTTAAAAAATTTGGTGGCCAGATTGGCATCTACAATATTGCCATCCAGATTGTGCTCAAAAATTGCATCGGGATGAAAAGAGAAAAATGACTGATATTTATCTTTGAGCTGATTTCGTTTTTTGCGTTCTTCATACAGCTCAAAGGTTAAGGCGATCAGCGAAGCTGCATATTGCAGCAGGTCAATTTCATTGGGAGTAGGAGACTTGATCGAACGATAATAAGTACCAAAAGAGCCAAAAAGTTTGCCACTCCCGTTGGCAATTGGTACCGACCAGCAGGCTCTTAAACCATTTTGTTTAACCAGATCTTTATATGCGACCCAGTTCGGATCATTGAGTAAATCCTCACAGACCACTAAACGACGATGATATGCAGCTGCACCACAAGCGCCAACATTCGGGCCGATTTTTAGATCTTTTGAAGCTTCTACATATTCTCTGGAAAAATAGGCTGGTTCTTTTATTAAATTAAGCGTTTGTTCCTGTTCCGAATACAACATGACAGATACCAGTGCATCCGGGATTTTGTCCCCTAACCATGCGGTAATCGCATCTATGATATCCTCTAAGGCAGCAGCTTGACCAATCAGATTAAAAATCTCTTGGCTGGTGCCTCCATTATAAAAAGAAGTCATATTGTATCCTTAAGTATAAACCTCTATATAAACCTAGAAGTATTAGAGAAATTATACTGTTTTTTTGAATAAAAGATCTAAACCCCATAACACAATAACAAAATAATATATTTAAATTATCTACTTAATAACTGTATAAAAATATTATAACTGAGCACTTTTTTCACCTGTCACCACACGATTTCTCCCTAAATGTTTGGCTTGATATAAATTCGTATCTGCTTGTTTTAAAACTTCTTTGATATCAGACGAAGTTAAAGGCCAGTGTGCAATACCGAGTGAAGCAGTGACTATTCCTACTTCAAGTAAATAAGTCGATGCCAGTTTATGTCTTAATCTTTCAGCGATTTTAGTTGCATGTGAAATCTCTTTGACTGGCGCAAGAATAATAAATTCTTCACCACCAACGCGACAGCAAATATCCTGTTCACGAAAACTTTCCCGAATAAATCCGGCAACTTTGGTTAATACCACATCACCCATATCATGCCCATGACGATCATTAATTTTCTTGAAATAGTCAATATCCAAAACCACCACAGCAAAATAAGTTTTATTGCTAATTAAATCATTTAAAAATAGTTCAAAGCCACGACGATTATAAAAGCCGGTTAAAGGATCGGTTAAAGTATCCTGTTTAAGTTCTTCAATCTCCTGATTAAAAACGTTTACACTAGATAATAGGGATCTCTTGAATTTAAAAACTTCAAAATACCAAGGCGTAATATGATTAATCTTTTCAGTGATACCTGGATCATTCAAATGACTTGCCATTTTGGCAAGATCATTTAATGGAGAGGTAATAGATTTTGAAATACGCCAGATGATTAAAAAGATAATAATATAGATAACAAAAATTGTGCCAATTACTTTGTAGGCAAGAAGACGGGCTTGGGCGAATAAATCTTCTGTAGGCTGCTGAAACACCACGGTCCAGTTAGTCGTAGGAATTTTTGCAAAACTTGCTAGTTCGCTAACTCCCATATCGTTGTTTAATTTTATTTTACCTGAGCTATGAGACTCCATATAAGCTAAACCGGTATTGTGTTGGAATGTTTTTCCAATTCTCTCTCTTTCTGGATGATAAATAATTTTATGTTCTTTATCAAAAACATATAAGTAGCTATTTTTATAACCATAATTTTCGCTTAAAAGTGTCTTTAATAAGGATTCTTCATGTAAATAGATAAACCCTGCAATAAAGCCTTGGTATTTATTATTCTGATCAAAGATGGGAAAACTAACCAGGACGACCAGATTACCTTTTAATGAATAATAGGGTGAGGAAATATAAGGCTTCTTTGATTCGAGTGATTTGCTAAAGCCCAAAGACCGGATAATCGCAACTTTATCTAATTTCAAGATTTCAGGCGCATATTCGATGACATGACCATCTGCATCGCTGATCAAAACACTGCTAAAAGAATTAGATTGTTGAATCAATCTGTTTAATTCAGTTTTTAATAACTGCTCATTATGAAAGCCATTCTTAATAATATTGGCACTGAGGCTTAAATCATTAAATATATTTTTAAAATATAAATCAGAAATAGAAGCAACTTTAGCTGCATACTCATAATTAGTTGCAAGAGAATTATTAATCAGTTGCTGTCGGTGAATTACATTGCTCACAATCAATGTAATTGAAAAAAGAATCACCAGACTCACAAGTAAAAGGATTAAAATCAATTTACGTAAATTAAGTTTGAGTGAAATGAGCAGCTTTTGAACACTCATAACTTAATCCCCTGAATCTTTCAGAAATACAAAATGTATACAATATATTTCAATAATTATATTATGTGATGTGGTTCTCTATTTTAGATGAATAATATTCAGTTTGTAAGCATTTTTGAAGCTTAATCTGTTGCTTATTTTGTAAGCAGAAATGGTTTGGTCCATTTGTTCAATATATTTAAAAGATATGGAAAAAGACTGAGATCAAAAAAAGTGATTAAATGCTGATTTAGTAAAAATTATATTTTTATAATATAAGAAATTTTTATTTAAAAGCCAAATTCCCTATCTAAGCTAATATAATTAAATAGATAATAAATAAAGATTTATTGATTAAAAAATAATTTCTTAAAAGGTAAATATTTATTTTTCAAAGCCTTCACTATAGGGTGGAAGGTGAGATAAATAAGTGCTCAAAAGGATATGACTTAAATTTGAGCACTTATTTGTTCTAGAAAAAGCTAATTTTCTGATTTTACAGTTATTTTCTCAATGAGAAAAGTTAATTACTCTAAAGTACTTCTTAACATCCAGGCTGTTTTTTCATGCACATCAAGACGTTGCGTGATTAAATCTGCAGTCGGTTGATCGTTGACTTCATCAACAACTTCAAAAAGATTGCGTGCGGTACGAGCTACCGTTTCATGAGCATTTACCAATAAACGCAACATTTCTTGGGCATCTGGTACACCTTCTACTTCTTTAATAGCAGTCAGCTTAACAAATTGCTGGTAAGTGCCGGGTGCGGCAAAGCCTAAGGCCCGGATACGTTCTGCAATCAGATCAAGAGCATTCCACTGTTCGGTATATTGGGTCATAAACATGCTGTGCAGACTATTGAACTGTGGTCCGGTGACATTCCAGTGAAAGTTGTGGGTCATTAAATAGAGGGTATAGCTGTCTGCCAATAATTTAGATAGACCTTCGACGATTTTGGCACGGTCTTCGTAAGAAATACCAATATCAATTTTCATAGCTTTAGCATTTTTTTCTGAAGAGCCCATGTTTTACTCCTTAACAATTTTGTAGAGAGATATCTTTTAAAATAGAAGTTTGCCAGTCATGGCTGAAAAGATAGGAAATCTTGGCAGCATGACCTTTTATATGAAATAGATTTTTGCCACTATTTATATGTGGAAATAATTTTAAGTACTTCTGAGTTATATAGTTTATAGGACGGGCAAAGATATAAGTATAGGCGTTCTGTATAGCCTGGTGACAGGATTGTAACTGTATAAAGAAATTAATTTTGCCTTATAAAACTCAAATGTCTGGATCAGTTTTTTAAAAACTTGTTTTCATTTTTAGATGATTAAGCCTTTATTTCATGATTTTATCTTTTAGTAAAAACTATCAGCTTTAAATTTTTCGAACTTTGTGATCGTTACTCGGCAAGAAAACTGTGTGGTTAAGAAAAATAACAGAACTGTGCCTTTATTAAACAAGCCACTACAAAGACTCAGCAATGTATTCGTCAAATCTCGTTATGTTAGGGATACAGACGAAATCAATAAAAAGATTTTCATACTCAGCAACAGCTCACCGCATGCAGATAAAAGTGGAACTTTATTTTTCTGTAAAAACGCCAAGATGTTGAATAAAACTCAAGCGAATTTGAGATAGGCAAAAAAAGACTTCACTAAACTCAAGATCAGCAAGGAAAATGTCATGAAAATTAAGGCGAACAGTCCAGCCGCAGGTAAAAATGGTTTAGATAAGCAGAATACCAATAAAAAAAGTGAGCAGCTTGATGCATATCGTAGTGACTCCACCGAACAGACACTGACTACTAACCAAGGTGTCAAAATTTCGGATAACCAGAACAGTCTAAAAGCGGGTGTTCGTGGGGCAACTTTAATGGAGGATTTTATTCTCCGTGAAAAGATTACCCATTTTGATCATGAGCGTATTCCAGAGCGAATTGTGCATGCACGTGGTGTTGGGGCACATGGTTTTTTTGAAGCTTATCCAGGCAATGAAAAATGGACTAAAGCCGGGTTTCTAACCAATACCGGTGCCCAGACTCCAGTCTTTGTTCGATTCTCTACAGTACAAGGTCCTCGCGGTTCAGCAGATACGGTACGTGATATTCGTGGTTTTGCGACTAAGTTTT
The DNA here is from genome assembly GCF_013417705.1 of Acinetobacter sp. YH12235. NCBI lineage: Bacteria > Pseudomonadati > Pseudomonadota > Gammaproteobacteria > Moraxellales > Moraxellaceae > Acinetobacter > Acinetobacter sp. YH12235. The sequence continues at coordinate 84,349 of NZ_VPDL01000009.1, forward strand.
ATACGGATGAAGGTAACTTTGACCTGGTGGCCAACGATGCGCCAGTATTCTTTATTCAGGATGGCATCAAGTTCCCTGATTTTGTCCATGCGCTGAAACCTGAACCACAAACCGAGATTCCATCAGGTGCGTCAGCACATGATACTTTCTGGGACTTTGTCTCTCTTGTACCTGAATCTGCACATGCGGTGATGTGGGCAATGTCGGATCGTGCTATTCCACGTAATTTACGCTCGATTCAAGGTTTTGGGGTGCATACCTTCCGTTTCATCAATGCCGAAAATAAAGCTGTCTTTGTGAAGTTCCACTGGACGCCTAAACAAGGTTTGACACAGCTGGTATGGGATGAAGCGCAAAAACTGGCAGGTAAGGATCCGGATTTCCATCGTCGTGACCTGTATGAAGCGATTGCTTCCGGTAATTACCCGGAATGGGAATTAGGCGTACAGATCGTTCCTGAAGAAGATGAGATGAAATTTGATTTTGACTTGCTGGATGCAACCAAAATCATTCCGGAAGAACTGGTTCCAGTGACTCCAATTGGCCGTATGGTGTTGAACCGTAATGTTGATTATTTCTTCGGTGAAACTGAGCAGGTTGCTTTCTGTCCAGGTCACGTGGTTCCTGGTATTGACTTTACCAACGACCCGCTACTACAGGCCCGACTGTTCTCTTATACTGATACTCAGCTGAGCCGCTTGGGTGGTCCAAACTTCCATCAGATTCCAATTAATAAGCCGGTGTGCCCATTCCATAACAATCAGCGTGATGGTCTGCATCAACGTCTTATTCACACCGGACAGGCCAACTACGAACCAAACTCGATTGATGATAACTGGCCAGCTGAAGCGCCAGGTGCGACTCAGGCAGGTGGTTTTGAAAGCTATCAGGAGCGTATTGACGGTCATAAAATCCGCCAGCGTAGTGAGTCCTTTAACGATCACTTCACTCATGCTCGTTTATTCTATCAAAGCCAGGCACCGCATGAGCAGAAGCATATTATTGATGCCTATGTCTTCGAACTGAGTAAAGTGCAACGCCAAAATATCCGTGAACGTGAAGTTCTCGAAGTGCTGTGCAATATTGACTTGACGCTGGCTCAACAGGTCGCGGATCAATTAGGTATTGAAATCCCAGCTGAGAAAAAAGCCGCAAAACTGCCTGATGTTCTGATTTCTAAGCGCCTGTCTTTTGAAGCGTTTAAACCTGCCGATATTAAGGCACGTAAAATCGCAATTCTGGCACATGACAAAGCCAATGAAGCCAGTATTAAAGCTGTACAGGCTTGGGCTGAATCAGAGAGTGCTGTGGCTGATGTGTTAACACCTCGTCCAGGACCAGTTCTGAGCCAGCAAGGTACAGTGATCCCATCTGATGGTATGCAGAAAGCTGAACCGTCAATTGCCTATGATGCTGTGGTTATTGTCGATGGCGATAACTATGACATGGTGCTGAAAGATGGTATCGCGACTCACTATCTGCTTGAGGCTTATAAGCATCTGAAACCGATTGTCTTCTTGGGAGATAAAGGTCAGCTGATTGAAGATCTAAAACTGATTAGTGATGAAGGTACTTTAGCAAATTCTCAATTCGATACTGTGCAAGATAGCTTCAAGACCTTGATCATGAATCACCGTGTTTGGGCGCGTGAATTGATTGCAGAAACTATTCCTGCATAAATACCATGAGAATAGAAGCTTCGGCTTCTATTCTCTATTTCAAGGGATAAAACTTTTATGGCGAGACCAGATCCTAAAAAATTACTGGCACAGATGCAAAATGCGCAATGGAGCAGGGAGCAGGATATTTATCTGATCGAACATAACCATCTACCTATGAGTCAACTCAGAGAAGAGTTGCCTTTTAGTGAAGAAGAAATTATGGCGCGCCGTAAGGTACTAGGACTAATGACCCGTTTAAAACAGATGAAAAGACTTTTTCCTTAGCTGGCTTTCATCAAATGACCACAATATCGATATTTTTGAGGAAGCACTTTTATGGACCTCAGTTCAATATTAGAAAGATTTAAAAATTCATCATTAGAACCTAAAGAAAATATTCAAATGACTTTGAAGGAACTGGTGCAACTTTCGGATCAGGTTCCTTTTCCTGCATCAGGGGAAACTTTAAAACGCTGGCAAATTTTAAGCCAGATCTCGGCAACCAATTTAAGTCTGGGTAAAATATTTGAGTCGCATCTGGATGCACTCGCAATTCTGCATGAATTAAATATTCCGGCAAATCCTCATCAGCTCTGGGCAGTCTGGGCAGCAGAAGGTGGGCCTCAGCCATTGCAGCTGGATGAAGGCAAGCTGACTGGCATCAAGACCTGGTGTTCCGCTTCTAGCTGGGTAGAGTCAGGCTTACTGACGTATCGGGATGAAAAAAATCGCTCTCAGTTATTAATTGTAGATATGCGGCAGCCCGGTATTCAGCATGACCATACTGTCTGGCAAGCTGTGGGAATGCAGCATACGTCCACGGCTCAGCTTGAATTTAATCAGGTCCCTGTCAAAAAAGTTGCCGATCCACATGCTTATCTGGATCGGGTAGGATTCTGGCATGGAGCAGCAGGCGTTGCCACTTGCTGGTATGGTGCGACAGTAGCTCTTGCTGAATATCTGCAGCAAGAACAGTTAAGAAAACCACATATGTATAAAGCTATGTATCTGGGTGAAATCAGCCGTGATCTTTTAGCTACCCAGGCTTTGTTCTATCGGGTTGCAGAATTGATAGACCAGCAACCTAAATTTCCTCATCAACTTCAGATTCAGGCTTTGCGCGCGCAGGTTGAAGCTACTGCATTAAATGTACTCAACCAGGTTGGAAAAGCGCTTGGCGCAGCGCCTTATTGTACCAATTCTTATTTTGCCCAGCTCGCAGCAGATCTGCCGGTATTTATCCGTCAAAGCCATGCTGCTTTTGATCTTGAGCGTATTGGAGAACTAAGCGCACAGGAGGAAGAACTATGGGCACTTTAAAACATGAGGTTGTCGAAGATCGTGTGATCCATGGGGAGGGGACACGGGTGGAAGAATGGCGTAACTGCGAAATACTGCAACAGATGTCAGAATTTGATATTTCCAGTGTAATTCCTGCAGATGCCAGAGTCTGTATTGTGGCACCGCATCCGGATGATGAAATTCTGGGATGTGGCGGACTGATGCAACGTCTGGATAAACTCGGCTATAAGATTGTACTGTTTGCAGTGACTAATGGAACGGCCAGCCATCCCGGTTCGAGTCTGTATACGCCAGAAGAACTGAACCAGATTCGTCCAGCAGAAACGCGTCAGGCTCTCGAAGAATTGTCCTTAGAACAGCCAGTTCTTCGGATTGCTTTGGATATTCAGGATGGAAAAGTGGCTGAGCAGCGAGACTTGCTCAAACAGCAATTGTATTCATATTTACAGCCTAATGATGTATTGGTCACGACTTTTGTTCATGATGGACATCCAGATCATGAAATAACTGGGCAGGTCGTCCAGCAACTCGCCACTGAGCTACAGTTACCATATATTCAAGTTTTAATCTGGGCGTGGCACTGGGCCACACCAGGAGATACCCGAATTCCTTGGACGGTTGCGCACAAACTCAGGCTGACAGATGAAGAATTAAAATGTAAAGCCCGAGCTGCACGATGTTTCAAAAGTCAGATTGAGAATGATCCGACGACAGAACAGGCACCGATTGTCCCTGAGCATGCATTAGAGCGTGTTTTACAGCCATGGGAGGTTTATCTGTATGAACAGTAAATCAACTTATGATCATGCCTATTTTGATGCTTTATATGCGTTGAATCAGGGAGATCCATGGCATTATGAACAGCGCTGGTATGAACAGCGTAAACGTCAAATTTGTAAAGCACTCTTGCCCAAACTGCATTTTGAATCTGCCATAGAAATCGGTTGTAGTAATGGCATGTTAAGTCAGGAACTAGCTCCTCATACCGGAGAACTCATCTGTCTGGATGCCAATACGACAGCGATCCGGCTGGCGCAACAACGTCTGCAAGATTATTCTCATGTCAGTTTTGTCCAAGGCGTTGTTCCGGAAGACTTGCCAGAGCGTAAGTTCCAGCTAATTGTACTGAGTGAGGTTTTATATTATCTGGATCAGGCCGCTTTAGAGAAATTGACCCACTGGCTGCAGCACGCCCTTGATGCAGAAGGCTGTATTCTGGCTTGTCACTGGCGGGCATCAATTTCAGGTTTTAGCTTTACTGGTGATGATATTCATGACCATCTAAATGCACACTTACCTTATAGAAAGTGTTCACAACTACAGGAACCTGATTTTCTGATTGATGTCTGGATGAATAGCCCACAGTCTGTGGCAGAGCAAGAGGGCCTTAAATGAATAAAATTGGCGTGGTTATTCCTGCCTGTAATGAAGAAGCCTATATAGAACGCTGCCTGCTGGCCTTAAAAAAAGCACAATTTGAATTTTATCAATACCTTGGTTCATCAGAAAATATTCCCGAGATTAAGATTTTAGTTGTCTTAGACAGTTGTACCGATCAAACCGCGATCAAAGCGGTGCAACTGGGCATAGAAGTCATTAGTTGTAATTTTCGTTCGGTGGGTAAGACCCGTCATTTAGGAATTCAAAAAGTAATTGAACAAGGATGCGACTGGATCTGTTGTACTGATGCGGATTCAAGTGTACAGGAAGACTGGTTCAAAGCCATGTGGAAGCACCAACCCACTGACGCAATTTGTGGGGTCGTTGAAGTGGACGAATGGAAAAATTTAAGCTTGGAAGCCCGACTAAAATATTTAGGCCACTATCAGGACAAAATGGATCATCGGCATATTCATGGTGCAAATTTATGTTTTAAAACAAGTGTATATAATAATTCTAACGGATTTAGCCAGCTAGATTGTCATGAAGATGTCGACTTTGTTCGCCGTTTACAACAGGCAGGAGTCAACATTACCTGGTCCAATCAATTAAGGGTAACAACCAGTAGCCGTCTACGGTCAAAAGTTGCTGAAGGTTTCGCCTGTTTTTTACAAAAGCTTGAGTTACAGGAAGCAATGAAAAAACCGATCAGCGTATACAAATAAAACTATAAAATTATAAATTTTATACAATCAATTACTTGTAAAAAATTTAAAAATTCATCTCTAGAAGCTATTTCATTTAGAAAAATTCTGTTTATAATTCACACAAATTAAGCCCTGCTACTTATATTTTTCAGCTATAAGTCCGCGGGGTTTTTCTATGGATGATCGGTAATGGATGCCTGAGCTCTTTCTTTTGGAATGACAATGTTAAATTCACAGTTAATTTCTCGTCTTCAGTCTCCATCACCGTATCTCTGGCAGAAAATCGCCACTGCACTGTGTTTTTTTAGTCTAGGTTTTAGTACAGCTGCCTGGGCGCCATTAATTCCTTATGCGCAGCAGCGCTTATTACTGAATCATGCTGACTTTGGTTTGCTTTTGCTATGTGCCGGAGTTGGCTCAATGCTGGCAATGCCATTGGCAGGTCGTATGGCAAGTAAGTTTGGTTGCCGTACAGTACTGGCTGTTATTCTGGCTGCATTTCTGTTCATCTTGCCAGCGCTAGCGATTAGTCCTACCAGCTTGATGATGGCAATTACCTTGTTTTTCTTTGGTGCCAGTGCTGGTGCCTTGGGGGTAACCGTAAATATTCAGGCTGCCCAGATTGAAAAACTCATGGATAAAAGCTTGATGTCTGGTTTCCATGGCGTATGTAGCTTGGGTGGTCTGGTCGGTGTATTGGGCATGACCACGTTAATGGGATTTGGTCTGGCACCTTTAACTGGCACACTGGTCGTAAGTGTGATGTTGCTTGCGATTGCGATGCTGGCAATTCCATTCTGCTTAGGTGGTCAGTCATCAACTACAGAAGAAACTAATACAGCTACAGCAAAACCTGCGAAAAAAGCGCTACCAACATTCGCAATTTTAGGTATTGGCCTGATCTGTTTTGTATCTTTCCTGTCTGAAGGTGCAGCAATGGACTGGAGCGGTATTTATCTGGCAACCCAGTTTAATGTACCTGCAGCGCATACCGGTTTGGCTTATAGTTTCTTTGCTGGCTTAATGGTTCTTGGACGTTTTAGCGGTCATCTCATCATTCAAAGCTTGGGTGAAAAAATCACTATTTTACTAAGTGCTTTACTGGCTGCAGCAGGCTTATTCATGGTGATCTTTGCACCAGTATGGCAAGTCGTTTTAACCGGTTATGCGATCTTGGGTCTAGGTAGTGCTAACATTGTTCCATTGATGTTCTCTCGTGCAGGCCGTCAAAAAACTATGGCTTCTCATGTAGCATTATCTTATGTATCGGTATTTGCTTATACCGGTTCATTGATCGGACCAGCGCTGGTAGGTTTCGGTAGTGAAATTATTGGCTTGCGTTTAGTATTTACGGTCATCGCAGTTGCTTTAATGAGCATTGTAATCCTGAACCATCTGACTGCCGGTCACAAAGAATCAGAAAAAGCAGAAGGTCTTATTGCCGGCCTAGACCATAAAACACCAGCATAAAGCTATTGTTTTTTATGGGCTTTTCAGACTTATGCATGCATATTGAACTGGGTCGAGATGCCTTTGGCCACTGGTCGATAAATTCGCAAGCTTTGTGATTTTTTCAGGTCCGACAGGAACTGATCACGCCAGCGAATGATATCGAAATTCTTTAAGCCTTGCTGTAAATAGCGGTAACGTTCCAAACGTTCTGACTTAGGCATACGCAAGGCTCTTTTCAAGGCTTTGGCCATACTGTCCTGATCATAAGGATCGACCAGTAAGGCTTCCTTCATTTGCTCGGCAGCCCCGGCATATTTAGACAGAATCAATACGCCTGGATCTAATGGATCTTGCGCAGCAATATATTCTTTGGCGACCAGATTCATCCCGTCACGGATTGAATTCACCCAGCAAATATCCGCCTTACGATAGAGCTGCATCAGGGCTTCATGACCCAAAGTGTCATAGCTACAGTCAAAAGGCAGCCAGTCTGCATTGCCATGCTGATGGTTTAAATTCTGCACCGCAGCCTGGAACTGTTCATAAAGTTTTTTATAGCTGTTCACATCTAGTCGACATGGGCAGGCAATCTGTAATTGCTGGAACTGATTTTTAAATTCAGGCTGTTCATCCAGCAACTCCTGGAATGCATGAATTTTCTCCAGCAGCCCTTTACTGTAATCAATCCGGTCAACCGAAATAATGGTCTTATGGGCATGTGCTTTATCCAGATCAAAGGGCAGGTCAGTGACTTGGCTTTCAGCAGCCTGCTTCTGAATCTGCGCCGGGTGTACACCGATTGGATAAGCTTTCACATAAATCCGTTTAGACTGATAACTCAGGATTTCATCATTGCAATGCTGGATATTTAATACCTGTTCCAGGAAATCAATACAGTTGGCCTGATCGCGTGGAGTTTGCAGACCGATGACATCAAAATCTCCCAGATGTCGGGCCAGTTCCTGATAAGGAGGCAGCGTTTGCCAAAGTTTTAGTTCGGGGAAAGGAATATGCAGGAAGAACCCAATCCGGTTGCGCATACCTAATTTACGACAGTAATGCGCAACACTCAGAAAATGATAATCATGAATCCAGATGATGTCATGTGGTGAAGCCACCTGTTTCAGGTGTTTGGCAAAACGCAAATTGACATCTTTATAGGTTTTAAAATCCTGCGGCTGATATTCAACACGTTGATGCTGGTCATGCATTAACGGCCATAAGGCATTATTAGAAAAACCACAATAATAACCCTGGTACTGGGCTTCGCTCAGTGCACTGGTATGATATTCCACATTCTGATGTTTCAGAATCTGAAATTTCTGTTCCTTGTTCTGGTCAACTCTGGAGCCATTCCATCCAACCCAGATACCGCCTATATCTAGCAATGCATCCTGCAATGCAACAGCCAATCCACCAGCCTTCATACTTTCTGGGTTAGGTAGATTCACACGGTTTGATAACACAATGAGTTTAGACATGTGATTTCTCCAATCGTTGTTGTTCTTGTACTTCAATTACCTTTAAAAATTCTTTCAGGAAGGCCTGAACTTGAGAGACGTTTTCCAGTCTGTACCGTGCTAGGGTCTGGCCAGGGCCTACTTTGATTGAGCAGCCGTGAAGGGCATTGATGACTTTGAATCCGGCTTCATCGGTCAGGTCATCACCAATAAACATGGGATAATGATCATTGAGATGGTATTGCTGAATAATCTGTTGAATCGCTGAACCTTTATTGGCGCCTTTGGGCACCAGTTCAAAAACATACTTGCCAGCTTTTAACTCAAAGTCGGAAAACTGGTTGAGACATTCCAGCGCAAAAGCATGTACGCGATCTTCTAGTTGAGGATGTTCACGAAAATGTAGTGCAACAGAATAATCTTTAACCTCGATCCGCAAATCAGGGATTTGAACTGCCTGTTCCTGAATATATTGTTTTAGGGCTTGTAGCTGCGACTTATTTAAAGAGATTAATGTCTTTAAATTAGCTTGATAGATTAATTCCAGACCATGTGATCCAGCGATATTCCATTGCAGAGGGTGAATAAGTTTTTGTGCTTGTAAAATAGAACGACCAGTAACTAATATCAGCTGAATATATTGTTGTAAATTTTCCAATATATTTATAATTTCAGGTTGAATTATACTTTTATCTGGATCTGGGTGAAATTCAGAGATTGTTCCGTCAATATCAAGAAATAAAACAACCTGGTCTGAGTCCATATTCAGGTTGCAATCATTTAAAATCATCTTTGGCGATATATAAAAAGATGAGCTAGATGAATCTTCTAAATCTTGTTCCCTATATATGCCTGACATAAATCCACCTAAGTACTTGATATAAAATAGATTAAAATTTAGAGTTAAACTGTGTGATTTTTAATCTAATTAGTTTTATAACATATTCTATTTTTCAAAATGGCTTTAGGCGCAGAAAAGAAACACTTTTGACATGTAAAGTTACTTTGTAAAATTTGGAAATATTCAGCAGAAAAAGTTGATATTCTTTGTATATTTGTAAAATAATTTTTCAGTGATTTTTAATATATTAATAATGATATTTAAGGTATTGCATATTAAGTGATTGAGTAAGTTTGAGTGCTATAAATAAGATTCTTTTGATTATTTAATGTAAAAAATGGTTTTGATTTATATTTCTAAAAATTAATTCATTGGCTTTCTATTAAATAATAGGTATTAAATTGGAAATATTAAAAAACACATTTAATATAAAATAAGAATATAGTGCAGCCTATTAATTTTTTATTAAAGCCAGTTTTGAAAGGAAGGATAAATTATAAAATCTTGGTGCTACAAAGAAGAGTTAGGGTTATATCATTGAAGAGACTAGGTAGACATAACCCCATAAAGAGGAGAGCAGAGTGCTTATAGCTCTCTCCAGACATCGTTCTCATCTTTCAATGGAATAGTAAAGTTAAAGTCATCATCATTACTGACTAAAAGACTGGTAGGGGTTTGCATCAAAACTTTTAAAACAGTACCAGCTTCAAAAATAATCGGGTGACAGTTTTCCTTTTCCAAGGTCACTGGCTTAAGTAATTCAATCACAGAACTTTCCATATTTTTATTCCCAAATATTGATACTTCGCTGTTTTTTAATCTTAACATGATTTTTGCACATTTAACTAATTTTTGAAAAACCGAGACATAAGTCAACAAGTCGGTCAATTTTTCTTAAAAAGCGCTTAAGTCAGTAAATTAAAGGGATAGAGATTAAGATTTAATTTTCAAACGATTTGTGTTTCTTAAACTCGAATATTTTCAGTTTATTTACCGACGAAAAGAAGAGAAAAAGACAAACGGTACCAAATAGTCAATCTAGCGCAAAATCTGCTTGTCACTTTTTGACAGGCCAGTCATGATCTCCTCCATTATATTGCGTATGTTATGCGCTAGTATTAAAGCAAGAATCATATAATCTGATATTAATTTGGCTTTAGCGATTTTGTGTTTGTATGTAATTTTTTACATTGAATTGCAAATTTATGCTGCAGTTCGTTGAAAGTCTGAAAATAAGAATAAACTGTGCGTCATTTGGATGACCCCTACATCTATAAGGAGAATTAAGCCCCAATGTTTAAGTCATTTTTTCCACAACCAGTGTGGTTTTTTAGTAGTCTGGTACTGTGGTTTCTGATCAATCTTGGCCTTTGGCATAGTGGTGGATCAGGCTGGGGTGTCTATTTAGGTATGACTGAAGGTTATCATGATCTTAAAATGCCGATAGGAATCAGCCGTTTCTGGGCGCCAAAATTTCTCTGGTTCTATCTCTGGTTTTTTGTGAGTACCGCGATATTTGCTACCTTCTGGTATTTTAAAGCGAAACATCCCTGGCAGCGCTGGTCCGTGTGGGGCTCGGCCTTTATCCTGTTCAATATCTGGTTTGGGGTGCAGGTTAATGTGGTCTTAAATGAATGGTATAGTCCGTTCTATGACCAGATCCAGAATATGCTCACCCAAGGGGGCGGAGATGTCAGCCTACTATATCAAGGTGCATTGACCTTTATTTATATTGCCATGGTCTATGTCACGCTGGCAGTGTTTAACCTGTTCTTTGTCAGTCATTATGTATTCCGCTGGCGGACGGCAATGAATGACTATTATACGGCACATTGGGAAAAGTTACGTCATATTGAAGGGGCGTCACAGCGTATTCAGGAAGATACCATGCGTTTTGCCAAAACTACGGAACAGCTGAGTGTCTCACTCATTGAATCTCTGATGCTATTAATGGCTTTCCTGCCAATCCTGTATGAGTTATCGAGTCATGTAAAAGTACTGCCCATTGTCGGTGAAATACCGCATGCATTAATGTGGGCGTCGATCGGATGGGCAGTTCTGGGAACTGTGATTTTAATGATTGTCGGAATGAAACTCCCTGGACTGGAATTCAATAATCAGAAAGTTGAAGCGGCTTATCGTAAAGAGCTGGTTTATGGTGAAGATTATGCTGATCGTGCTCACCCGCTTACCTTGCAAGAACTGTTTAGTCGGGTACGTACGAATTATTTCCGTTTGTATTTCCACTATGCCTATTTCAATATGGTGCGCATCTGGTATCTGCAATTGGACAATATTTACGGATTATTTATTTTGTTTCCAAGTATTGCCGCGGGTGCGATTACACTCGGTTTGATGATGCAGATCCTGAATGTTTTCGGTAAGGTTCGTGAATCTTTCCAGTATCTTATTCTATCTTGGCCTACGATTATTGAATTGCTCTCCATCTATAAACGTTTGAAAGCATTTGAATCCCATCTCGATTAATTTTTTTCTTCTATTCCTAGACAATTTTAAAAGCCAGATCATTATAGGTCTGGCTTTTTTATTGATTAATTTTTATTCAAAATCCAATTGAAAATTACGATCTGGAGAGGTGCTAAAAAATTAGGATGAATGGTACCCAAACATCCCAATATTAGGGTATTCAAGCTATTTTTTCTTGGCTAGAATTTTAAGGGCCAGCCAGGGTGCTGTTTAATTTCCAATAATATGGCGTATAAAAACAATTAGTGTACGTAAAGGAAATTATTCAAATTATAATCTCATTCAGACAGCGATAGAGAGCATAATTGCCGTTATTGTCCATGATAATAATATCTCTAATTTTTGTTGAATGAGTAACCGGAGAACTGATCTGTTTCTTCTGTTTTTTTATATCTTTTTTCTACTGCTTCATCTTTCAATTGATGAGTAATCCAGCGTATTTGTTGACTTGAAGAATGTTAATTTGATCAATTTATCTGGATTAAAGCCGGATGAATTAGGCATTTTATTCCTCATTTTTAGTGATAGGTCTCGCTATATTTTTATATTTATCAATCTGTTGAGATTGTTGTTTTGGCACATTTGCTATATGTTATAGAGGCCTGGGGGAGATAAGCAGTGAAGCTAAAATTAATAATTCCAACAATATGTGTAGCAAGCCTGGCTGGATGTAACAGTATTCAGCAAATGAAATCAGATATGCAGCATCCTTATGTAAGTCCTCAAGAACTGATTGTTAAAAGAAACTTGAATCAGGCTGACGGTTCGGCAAAAGAATATGTTTATTCATGGGAAAAATCCAAGCAGCATCTGGAGCCACAATCCCTCTATCCACGAACCACCTTAAGCCAGTATTGTCATGAACGGGGCGGCAAGTTTTCTCTACTGTATAAGAGCCAATTGGCTTCAGTAAAAGATTCTGCCCAGAAGAACCGTTTAAGCAAAAACCGTTATGTCACTCAGGGTATTGGTGCCTATCAATGTACGATGCCTCAAGGACAAAACTGGATTGTTTCTATTGAGCCGATTTCTGAACATCAGCCAGATAAGAATAATACTACGCGTGTAGTCCGGATCTTGAGCAAACTTCAAAGCCCAGCTGAAGCACGTCATTTCTATCAGGGCCATAAGACTACGACTAAGTCTAATAAAATTGCCGAGAAGAATGCAGCCAAAACCTCAGTCAAAGATGAGAAAAAGGAATTAGATAAAAAAGAAGCTGATAAGAAAGAAATAAAAATACCTGCTATTGAACCGACAGAGGTTGCTGTCCCTGCTGCTCGTACAACTAGTATCGAAACGCCACAACAGCAACAGATGAAATTGTATGTAGCTGCACGTCGTGATATCAATAGCGGCAAGAACCTGAACAATGCCTGCAATAATGCCCAGCGTGCCTATAACTATGGCAAATTACAGGGTACAGAAGGAACACGTGTCTATACCGAATCCGGCATGCTAGTGGCACGCTGTTTAAGCAGTATTCCAGCCTATGCCAACCGTATTCCAAATTCCAAGGTTCAAGCCAAACGAGTACTGCAGAATCTGGCCACCAACTATAACCATACTGGGGCAAAGAATCAGTTGAGACAGTTAAAATAAGTCTATTATTTTCACATTCAGTTTGATCATTTATTTGGCAAAGTAGATGCACATGAAAAGTCATCTACTTTAAATATTGGTGATATTTAAAAAAGTATTTCTTAAGCATAGCAGAACTTAAAAACAATATTTTTCTTTTGAAGATCAATGATAAAAGATAAATAGTTATTCTGTTGATAGGAATAAAAATTAATTATTATTGGGTCGCAAATCGAACCTCATTTCAGAGTAAATTTCCCGCCGCCATCTCAGATTTTCTCCTCTATCTCTCTTGTTAAATACAAGCCCATTCAACGGCATATTCTAAAAATTATTGGTATATCTCTTGCTTAAAAATTATCAGTTTTGTGCTTATGGACAGAGCAAGAAAAACTAATTGATTTTTAACATACACAATAATGAGATTTATCGCTTGAGAAAACATATTTTAAGTCATTTGATTCTTGTGGGTGCATTTCTACATTCACCTGTGAGTTATGCAGTGAGTACAACTTTATTAAAATCGGCAATTGATCTGAATGCGATTGATCGGACGGTTGATCCAAAGCAGGATTTTTATCAATTCGTGAATGGAAACTGGCTGAAAACCGCAAAGATTCCAGAAGATCAGGCATTGTCGGGTGCATTTGCTGAAGTGAGTATGAGATCAACCCAGCAGTTATTTGGCATTTTTAATGAGCTGGCCAAAAAACAGCATCCGCAAGGTAGCAATGAACAAAAGGTCGCGGATCTTTATGCCAGTTATATGGATACCGATCGGCTAGAACAGCTCGGACTTGAGGCATTGCAACAAGACCTGCAGCGGATTGAAAGTATCAAGACCAAAAAAGATCTGGCAGAATTTTTTGCCTATGCGGAAAAAATCAATCTGAATTTGCCATTCTCTACCCGTTTTTATCAGGACCGTAAAGCTTCTTCCAAGGCGATGATGTATGTAGGGCAAGGTGGTTTGGGAATGCCTGATCGTGATTTTTACCTGAGTGAGCAGCCTCGACAACAGGAAATTCGCAATACTTATATGCTTTATATCGCCAATACCCTGAATTTTGCCGGTCAGCCTAAGCCGATTGAAGATGCTCGCACTATCCTGGCTTTGGAAAAGGCACTGGCAAAAATTAGCTGGTCCGCTGTGGAGCTGCGCAATGATGAGGTGAGAACCTATCTCGTTGAAACTAAAAATATTATTAACTATATGCCTTCTTTTGACTGGATGAATTATTTCTCAGAACTGGGCTTAAAAGGAGCAAGAAAAGAGGTTGCGATCTCGCAGATTAATTATTTGCGTCAGCTGGATCAGTTATGGAAGGTTGTTCCAATTGAAACCTGGCAAACCTATTTGAAATTCAATCTGATCAATAGTTATTCGCCATTTTTAACAGAAGTTTTTCAAAATCATCATTTTGAATTTTATGACAAAACACTAGAGGGTGTACAAGCACGTTCTCCACGGAATGAGTCTGCCTTGAAGCTAACTAACGGTATTTTAGGCAATGTGCTTGGCAAGCTCTATGTAGAAAAGCACTTTAATGAAAGCCAGCGCCCAGCGATACTGGAAATGGTGGAAAACGTCCGTAAAGCCTTTCATCTGAAACTGGACCAAGCTGACTGGATGGGTTCGGACACTAAAAAACAAGTATGGCATAAGCTAGATAGCATCAATATCAAAATCGGCTATCCGAAAGCATGGCGGGATTATTCAGCCCTAGAGATTCGTAAGGATGATCTGATTGGGAATATCCAGCGGACCCGGCTATTCAATTACCAGCGTGAACTGGACAAGGTGGGAGAACCGATCGATCCAGAAGCCTGGCACATGTCGCCACAAACAGCCAATGCTTACTATAATGTCAAGCTGAATGAAATCGTATTACCTGCGGCCATCTGGCAGGCACCATTTTATTATGATGATAGTCATGATCCTGCAGTGAATTATGGTGCCATAGGGGCTGTTATCGCACATGAAATTAGCCACGGTTTTGACGATAGAGGAAGCCGCTTTGATGCCAAAGGCAAGGGTGAAGAAACCTGGAACGAGCGCGACCGTAAGAAGTTCAACGAACGCACCAAAGCTTTAGTCGAGCAATATAAACAATACGAAGCTCTGCCAGGGCATAAGGTGAATGCGGAATTAAATAAAAGTGAAAATATCTCTGACAACCTGGGCTTAGGGATCGCTCATATGGCTTACAAGTTATCGCTCAAGGGTCAGCCAGCACCTGTCATTGATGGCTTTAGTGGAGATCAGCGTTTTTATATAGGCTGGGCACAAGTCTGGCGTAGCAAAAGTAATCCTGAATATTTGTTAAATAGCCTAAATATTGCCAGCCACGCGCCAGGTCATGTACGTGGCAATGGCGCCGTCCGCAATCAGCAAAGTTTCTATGAAGCTTTTGGGATTAAAGAAGGGGACAAGATGTATTTATCACCTGAAAAACGAATCTCCATCTGGTAACAGGATTTAAAAAAACAGGTCTGTTCATCTGAAAAGAAACTGGCCTATTTTTTTATCTAAATGACCAGCATGCAGAGTCAAGAACAGTTTAAAAATTGGCATATATGCTGCTTATAAAGATTTAAGTGTTTGATTATCAGGTCAACACGCATTGATAAATTCAACTGCGCAATGAAGCGCGAGGATAGCAAGCTTTGAAAATTTTTCTAAAAACCGCATTGGTAAGTGCTTTATTAGCCGTTTCCTCTGCAAATTATGCTTCAGATCAAACCGCTATTGCAGCACTTGGCTCGGGGATTCATCTTCAACATTTTGATAAAAAAATCGCACCACAACAGGACTTCTATCAGCATGTAAATGGGCACTGGTTAGAGCATGAGGAAATCCCGGCTGATATGCCAAACTGGGGCGCATTCACGATTTTGCGTGAAAACTCGACCCAGCAATTACATGACATTGTAGAAGAGCTGGCGAAAACCAAATCGGATTATGGCAGCAATGAGCAGAAAGTGGGGAGCTTATATGCCAGCTTTATGGACACGGAAACTTTAAATGCAAAAGGTATCCAGCCGCTAAAAGCAGATATCGCCAAAATTGATGCCATGAAAAGCAAAAAAGATTTCACTTTGTTGCTTGCAGACTATGCAAAAAACCGTGTCAGTACACCTTTTGAATTTGGCGTGATTCCTGACTTGAAAAAGTCTGATCAAATGGCGGTGTTTTTGGGTCAAAGTGGTTTAGGTTTACCGGATCGTGACTACTATTTAAAAGACGATGAAAAACTGAAAAGTGCCCGTGAAACTTATGTTAAACATATTGCTAAGCTGTTGACGCTATCGGGTGAAACAGAAGCAGATGCGGCTGCACATGCACAATCTATCCTGAACTTAGAAACTGAAATTGCCAAAATTCAGTGGGATAATGTGCAGAACCGTAATCTCGAAAAAATGTATAACGTCTATACATTAAAAGACGTCAAAAGCCTGGTGCCAGAATTTGACTGGAAAACCTATTTTAAAGCGACGGGTTTAGATAAAAAAACCAAAACCGTGATTGTGGCGCAAAAAAGTTATTTTGAAGATTTAAACAAGATTTTAAGCAGCACACCCCTCGATGTATGGCAAACCTATTTCAAATTCCATCTGATTGATGGCGCTGCACCTTACTTAAGCCAGGAATTTGCTGATGCAAACTTTGAAATGTACAGCAAAACCTTACGCGGTGTGACCGAGCAACGGGCACGCTGGAAACGTGGGGTTGATATGACTAATGCCGTACTCGGTGAAAGTCTGGCACAAGTCTATGTCGCAAAACATTTCCAGCCTGAACAGAAACAGCGTATGGAAAAACTGGTAGAAAACCTGTTGCTGGCATTTGAACAGAATCTAGAAAAACTGGACTGGATGGGTGCAGAAACCAAAGCACAGGCACACCGTAAGCTGAAAAGCTTTAGAGTAAAAATTGGCTATCCAAATAAATGGCTTGACTATAGCAAGCTGGAAATTAAAGATGGCGACCTGATTGGTAATCTGCGTCGTACCAACAGTTTCAATTATGACATTGCGCTGGATAAGTTGGGGAAACCGGTTGATCGTGAAGAATGGCATATGCTGCCGCAAACGGTAAATGCTTACTACAACCCAATGGGCAATGAAATTGTTTTCCCTGCTGCTATTTTACAGCCGCCATTCTTCGATATGAATGCTGATGATGCCGTGAACTATGGCGCAATCGGGGCAGTGATCGGGCATGAAATCAGTCATGGTTTTGATGATCAGGGTAGCCGCTTTGATGCAGATGGCAACATGAAAAACTGGTGGACCGAAGAAGACGATAAAAAGTTCAAGGAAAAAACCAAAGCTCTGGTCGAGCAATATAATGCTTATGAAGCGATACCGGGCTATCACGTCAACGGTGAGCTGACCTTAGGTGAAAATATTGCCGATAACTCAGGTCTGGCGATTGCCTATGAAGCTTATAAATTGTCACTAAATGGCAAGCCTGCTCCGGTGATTGATGGATATACCGGAGATCAGCGTTTCTATATTGGCTGGACGCAGGCATGGCGTGCCAAAGTTCGTCCAGAACTGGCATTACAGCTGTTAAAAACAGATCCGCATTCACCAGCAGCCATTCGTGGTCGTGCGACCTTACTTAACCAGAAACCTTTCTATGAAGCCTTTAGCGTCAAGCAAGAAGATCCAATGTATCTGGAAGAAGATAAACGGGTAAAAATCTGGTAAGTCTGATTTCCTCATTCGATTCCAAAAGTCCTGACTGATGTCGGGACTTTTTTTTATCTCTCAGGTTACAGAGTTCTACAGGTTTTCTAATCTTTTACATGCTACAAAGAAACTGCATTGTTCAAGCAGTTTGAACGGGTGAAAAAGGAAAGGAATATGGGATTCAAAGCTTTATCGGGTCTTCGGGCAGTCTTTATGACTACAGCATTGCTGGGTGCAACTCAGATTGCGACAGCCGGTCCAACAGTTGATCAGCTTAGTGACTGTTTAATGAAATCCACGACGGCCACTGATAAAACCACAGTCTTGCAATGGACCTTTGTGGCATTGGGTAATCATCCCGATCTGAAAGCTTTTAGCAATGTAACTGCAACTCAAAAGGAAACACTCGACAGAAATTTAGTGACGGTTTTACAGCGGATTCTGGTTGAGCAATGTCCAACCCAAACCAAAGCGGTGATTCAGGCTGAAGGAGTACAAGCAGTGGGCGAAAGTTTCCAGGAGCTTGGGCAGGTCACAGGTCAGGAAATACTGAAAAATCCGGAAATTAAAAGTCAGCTAAGTGGCGTACTTAAATATATCGATATGAGCAAACTGGTTACAACTTTTTTGACCCCTGAGGTGTGGAATAAATTAGGCATCACCCGTTAATGAATTGCAGATGCAGTAAACTTAAACCGCAAAAATGTAGTTTAAGTTTTATAGAGCTTGCCTGGAAACAGGCGGTCTCGAATTTCATTCCAGTTGGTCGATAGCCAGCAAATAAATGAACCTAAGGTGACCATCATCGTACCGATCCAAAAGGTATGCGATAGACTGGTATTCAGTACCCACATCGAAATGATAGACGAAAAGATCGGGCTAAAATAAGATAACGCGACCAGCATTGCGATATTACCCTGATTAATCCCGATATTCCAAGCTGCATAGCCCAATCCAGTTACGACCGAAACCAGCAACATATACAGCATAATATTCAAGTCAATATTAAGAAGTTGCGGCAGTTGTTCGTGATCTAACAGCAGCGTCTTGCTCCAGAGAACCACACTTACCATCGCGAAAAAGAACACGATTGGGTTATGTCCTTGGCTGTATTTTTTGGTAAATACACAATATAACGACCATAAACTCGCCCCAATGAATGCCAATATGTAACTGGTTGGATTGGCCTGCATGTTGTGAATGACGGTTGCTAAATGAATATCGCCGTTGCCCGTCTGGATATAAAAAATACCTGCCAGACTAATACTGAGCCCTACCACCACCAAGCTGTGAAATTTTAGTTCATGAAATAGAATGAACATGGCGATGGTCATACTGGGCCACAGATAATTCACCAGACTAATTTCAATGGCTTGCTGTGCAGTTTGTGCGAGTGCTACGGCATAGGCAAAGCAGATTTCATATACCAGAAATAATGCAGCTGCACTGAGCAGATAAAATTTGGGTATGGTTTTGAGTTTGGGAACGCCAAAAACAGCCAGTAAGAGCAGGGTGCTTAAGCTATACATCATAAGTACAGCCAGATCAGGTCCAATACTAAAACTGATTTTTTTGAGTAATCCCACGATAGATGACCACTGTAAAATGGCACTTAAGCCAATCAGCGTAGCGAGGTTTTTCGACATGGTAAGGGCGGGATGGGAGAATGTGCAGATTGTATTCCTGTTGAGTGATTTTCAATATGGGACAGACACGATTTTATGATCAAATTCAAAAAAATCGTTAACAACCGCTTTATGATTTGAATATCCCGATCATGAGTTTAATGATCCAGAAAATGGGCGTGAAAATTAGCTCGATACCATCGGAAAGGTTGGCAATTTTGCTTTGTCTGGCTGTGAGTGTACGTGGTTTGATAGATTTACGTCTTCTTGACTGATATGCGCCAATGATGAACACAAGAATGATCAGGATAATGCTGAGTAAGATAATGTGATTTGACATGTTTTTATTTTTCTTCGGTTTGTTTTTGATTTTATAGCAGAAATTTGACTTTTCTCTAATCCTCACTTGTACTTCGTTTTAGAAATACCTCTCCCTAACCCTCTCCTAAAAGGAGAGGGAACTTCCAATATTAAATTTATAGCGGCTTTTAATTAGGAATGATTTCTCCCTCTCTCTATGGGATGAGAAGCACTGCTTCGCAAGGGGGTGAGGGAGAAAGAATTACAACAAATCAGGATAAAACCTCTCAAACTCCGGATTTACAGCTTCACCCCTCAGCAAATAACCTTTTGGCTGAATATAACTATAAATTTCCCGAGCAGGTTGTTCATGCCAACCAATATTAAAAGCACACAATTTTGGGAAAAATTGCAGATGGCTATAGTTCAGATTGTTATGAATCCAATAGGCAAGTTGTTGCCAGTTGGATTGGTCTTTTTCATACAGTTCTAGAAATGAAGGAATGACTATACACGCTGTTGCGCCGTGACCTTTTTCGTCGGGATAGTCCCAAATATGGCTGGCAAAGTTTTTTTCATTGCTAGCACAGTTATGTCCTTTTTCGTTGCCAAGTTGATTCACTTGTGGCGAACGATAAGCGGATCGAATGGTGATGCGTCCAAATTTGTCTTGGAGAGGTTCAAGTAGTTCTTCGCAGAGTCGTGTGCCTGTGTAGATGGCTTTTTCAGGATGGTCGGGGAAGTTTGGCACACCATACCAATTGGAGATTTCGCTATACAGGAAATCACGCATAAAAAAGGACTTTGACAGCTGGACGCGCCCTAAGTCTTCGAGTTTGGTGAGGGAGGATACTTTTTTGATAGTCATGTTGTTTTAGATATGAAGTGTTTGGATTGATTCTATAAATAAAGTTATGAAAATAAATTAATAATTCTTTCTTAAAAGGAGAGAGAACATTTAATCTATTTTTAGAATTTGAAGTTGTATTTTGCTAACGAACTCGCTGATATTTGTAATAAGGGTATCGATATCTTCTTTTGAGATTCGTATTTTCTTCTGTTCTTTAGTATACCCAGCTCTATGAGCACAATCATGTCTTTTCTCAACGGCTGGCACTAGCCAAGTAGTTTTGGGAATATCACAGTTTAATGTTGTCTTAAACATAGGAATAACAGTTTGAACATTATGGAATGATTTTGTTTTAAGAGAGTCTTCTACTTTTTTTCTAAGAGTATCTTTCCAATTATTTAATTCTTGAATTTTGAATGTTAAATCTTTGGTTGAGCCATCGTTTAAAGCTTGCTTGAGGATAAAGCTATCTGATGAAAGTACAGTTGTAATGAACGTTGTTTCAAGATAATTCTCTAATGTAGCAATAAGAAAACCATGTAGCATTATATTAATATCTTCTTCTAAATCAGCAGGATAATTATGGTTAAGAATTTGCTTAGCTTTCAATATATTTTTTTCAAAAATATCTATAGATTTGGTTTTTTCATATAACCATTGAAACTCTTGTTGAGTAGTAAAACACATCGTCCTTTTAAAGGATTTAATAAAAAAGTTTTCAGTTAGAATCTGATGCTGTAAGTTATTTTTAACAATATCTCTAATTTTTTCGTAAAAGGAACTAAGTAAAGTTAAGTCCTCCGAGAAATAATTTTCTAGATCGAAATAAAAGTGTTCGTATTCTGGCAAAGAAAATAAATTATTTGGTAGTGTGTTTAGAAAGCGTTGTGGGATAGGTAAATCAAAATAGTATTTAAAATATTCTGTTTCAAAAATACTATTTGTTGGTGATTGCGCAAGTTGACCAATTTTAATTATACCAAAACTTTTCTTTATACAAGGGTTCTTAGAATAGTCACAAATATGGATATTAAACGTTGTTTTGTATCCAAAATCATCCCAATTAGAGGGAGAGAGTAAAATGAGATAACCTGAAAAGTTTTCTAATAGCGGGGGTGCACTAGTTTTATTAAAGTAAATTTTAATTTCCATACTTTCTCCCATAAAAAAACCCCGCATTAAGCGAGGTTTTTATAACATGAAATCAAATAATTAGCGAATAGATCAACCAATCAATTTCTTCATCAATTCATTCACTTGAGCAGGGTTGGCTTTACCACGTGATGCTTTCATCACCTGACCAACCAGACCGTTGAAAGCTTTCTCTTTACCAGATTTATACTCTTCAACCATCTTCTCGTTGGCAGCAAGTACATCCTTAATAATCGCTTCAATCGCGCCTGTATCAGTTTCCTGTTTCAAGCCTTTCTCAGCAATAATCTCGTCCGCAGTTTTGCCTTCTTCCCACATAAAGCCAAACACCTGTTTCGCGATCTTACCGCTAATGGTGTTATCGACAATACGCGCGATCATACCGCCCAATTTCTCACTCGACACAGGAGAGTCAGCAAGGTCTAGGCCAGCTTTGTTTAAAGCACCTGAGAATTCACCCATTACCCAGTTTGCCGCAATCTTACCTTGTGCAGCACCGCCAGCAGCTTTCACCACATCTTCGTAAAACTCTGACATTTCACGAGTCAGTGTCAGTACGTGAGCATCGTATTCAGTCACACCGAAGTCAGCCACGAAACGCGCACGACGAGCAGCAGGAAGCTCAGGCATTTGCGCTTTAATCGCTTCGATTTGCGCATCTGGAATCACCACAGGCAACAAGTCAGGATCAGGGAAGTAGCGGTAATCGTTCGCTTCTTCCTTAGAACGCATTGAACGGGTTTCCATCTTCACAGGGTCGAACAGACGAGTTTCCTGATCAATGGTGCCGTCCCATTCCAGAATTTCCATTTGACGTTCAATTTCAACATTGATCGCTTGTTCAATGAAACGGAATGAGTTCAGGTTTTTCAATTCACAACGTGTACCGAACGGTTGACCCGGACGGCGTAAAGACACGTTACAGTCGGCACGGAACGAACCTTCTGCCATGTTACCGTCAGAAATACCTAACCAGCGAACCAGCGTGTGAATCGCTTTAATGTAGGCAACCGCTTCCTCAACCGAACGCATATCTGGTTCAGATACAATCTCAAGTAAAGGTGTACCTGCACGATTTAAGTCGATACCTGACATACCTTCAAACTGGTCATGAATCGATTTACCAGCATCTTCCTCAAGGTGTGCACGAGTCACGCCAATGCGTTTAGTGGTGCCATCTTCAAGCTGGATGTCGATATGACCCAAGCCCACAATCGGGTTGTCCATCTGGCTGATCTGGTAGCCTTTTGGAGAATCCGGATAGAAATAGTTTTTACGTGCAAACACAGACGCCTGGTCGATGTACGCGTCGATACCCAAACCAAAGCGAATCGCTAAATCCACCACTTCTTTGTTCAGTACTGGCAATACGCCCGGCATGGCCAAATCAACCAGACTTGCCTGAGTGTTTGGATCATTACCAAACTCGGTTGATGAACCCGAGAAGATCTTAGATTTCGTCGCCAGCTGAGTATGAATCTCGATACCAATGACAACTTCCCAACCATCAATCAGGTTAGATTTTGGTTTAGCGTTGTTCTTCGCCATTATGCATTCTCCTCAGCAATTGCAGCGCGTTTTGTATGCCAATCCGTTGCTTGTTGATACTGATGTACCACAGACAACAATTGCGATTCTGACCAGTAGTTACCAATCAGCTGTAAGCCAACTGGCAGGTTGTCTTTGTCAAAACCAACAGGCGCGTTAATCGCAGGAAGACCTGCAAGGTTTACCGCGATGGTGTAGATGTCACCTAGGTACATTTCAACTGGGCTTAAGTTTGCACCGATCCGGTATGCAGTGGTTGGTGCAGAAGGCGCAGCAATCACATCTACAGATTCGAATGCTTTTAGGAAGTCTTGTTGAATTAAACGACGTACTTTTTGTGCTTTCACATAGTAGGCATCGTAATAACCGGCAGAAAGGGCATAAGTACCAATCAGAATACGGCGTTGCACTTCAGCACCGAAACCTTCTGAACGGGAACGCTTGTACAGGTCCATCAAGTCCACTGGGTTTTCACAGCGGTAGCCATAACGCACGCCGTCATAACGTGACAGGTTTGAAGATGCTTCAGCAGGGGCAATCAGGTAATAGGTCGGCACGTAGCTTTCTGTCATGTTGAGATCAATCTCAACCAGAATAGCGCCCATTTCTTCCAGTTTTTTTAAGGATTCTTCAACGCGTGCTTTTACATCAGCGGCAAGACCCTCAACATTGAAGTACTGTTTTGGAATACCAATACGTAGGCCTTTCACAGATGTGCCGTTCAGGTTTGCCACATAATCATCCACTTCTTTTTCCATTGAAGTAGAGTCTTTAGCATCGTGGCCTGCCATGACATTCATCAGGTAAGCACAGTCTTCAGCTGAACGTGCCATTGGACCACCTTGGTCCAATGATGATGCGTACGCGATCATACCGAAACGCGATACACGGCCATAAGTCGGTTTTAGACCAGTCAGACCACAAAAAGATGCTGGTTGACGGATTGAACCACCGGTATCCGTACCGGTTGCAAAAGGTGCTAGATCAGCAGCCACAACCGCAGCAGAACCACCTGAAGAACCGCCTGGAACGTGATCTAGTGCCCAAGGGTTTTTGGTCGCGCCAAAATAAGAAGACTCGGAAGTTGAACCCATGGCAAATTCATCCATGTTCACTTTACCAAGTGTGACTAAGCCCGCAGCTTTACCTTTCGCTACAACGGTCGCGTCGTAAGGAGAGATAAAATTGTCCAGCATTTTAGAACCGGCTGTGGTTTTAATGCCTTGGGTACAGAAAATATCTTTATGTGCAATGGGCACACCAGTCAGGGCGGTGGCGTTGCCTGCTTTGATTGCAGCATCGGCAGCATCAGCTTGAGCCAATGCCTGTTCAGCAGTCACGGTCACATAAGCCTTGACCTGTGCATCAATTTTTTCGATGCGTTTTAAATAGTGTTGAGTCAATTCGCGGGATGAAAATTGAGCATTTGCCAAACCTTCAGTCAGTTCACGAATGGATAAGCGGTGTAAATCTGTCATGAGAAATAATTCTTTACGTTTAATTTAATAAAAAGAATGAACTGGGTAGTAATTACTCAATCACGCGTGGGACGAGATACAAACCGTCCTGTACAGCAGGTGCAACTGCTTGGTATTCCTCACGATGATTGCTTTCCGACACGACATCTTCACGTAAAGGCTGTGGGTGGTCGAAAGGGCTTTTCAGTGGTTCAACACCGTCAGTATCGATGCCTTTCAGGGTTTCCATCATGCCTAAAATTTTATTTAAACTTTGAGCATATT
Organism: Acinetobacter sp. YH12235; assembly: GCF_013417705.1. Classification (NCBI taxonomy): domain Bacteria; kingdom Pseudomonadati; phylum Pseudomonadota; class Gammaproteobacteria; order Moraxellales; family Moraxellaceae; genus Acinetobacter; species Acinetobacter sp. YH12235. The sequence goes on from NZ_VPDL01000009.1 coordinate 109,135, forward strand.
CAGCAGATTGCGTATCATTAAGAGATAACCTTGCGAGGTTGGCAATAGCTGAAACTGTTTCTGCATTTAAATCTGCAGAAGACTGTGCATCCGATGTAGACATAATATTACCTAATCAGTATTAAAAAAATTCAAATTATCATGCGTTATGATAAGCGATTGACTTGTCCAAATCATCACATTTAGTTAAAGTGGCCACCTTGCGTCCATATAAAGTTTAACTGAGAACGTCCCCGTGATTCTAAAACGACTAATAGGCTTGTTTTCGCCAGATCTCGCTATTGATTTAGGTACTGCAAATACACTTATTTATGCGCCAGGACGAGGCATTATATTAAATGAACCGACGGTTGTAGCCATCCGTCACAGTGGTTCACATAAAATTGTTGCTGCCGTAGGTCTTGACGCGAAACAAATGCTTGGTCGTACCCCAGCAAATATTTCTGCAATCCGTCCGATGAAAGACGGCGTGATTGCGGATTTCGAAGTGACCGAAACCATGTTAAATCAGTTCATTGGTAAGGTACACGAAAAACGTTTATTCCCGCCAGCGCCACGCGTGGTGGTTTGCGTGCCATGTAAATCGACACTGGTTGAACGCCGTGCGATCCGTGAAGCAGTTTATAATGCGGGTGCGCGTGAAGTACGTCTGATTGAAGAGCCGATGGCAGCTGCAATTGGTGCAGGCATGCCGGTTGAGCAGGCGTGTGGTTCGATGGTTGTTGATGTGGGCGGCGGTACAACTGAGATTGCAGTCATTTCATTGCAGGGCTGTGTATATGCAGACTCGCTGCGTATTGGCGGTGATGTATTTGACGAACAGATCATCAACTACGTGCGTAAGGCACATGGTTGCGTGATCGGTGAAACCACAGCTGAAGTGATCAAAAAAGAAGTTGGCATGGCACTTCCAGATGAAGGTGCAAAACCGCTGGAAATTGAAGTTCGTGGCCGTAACTTGGCTGAAGGTGTGCCTCGCGCGATTGTGGTGAACTCGGATGAAGTCACTCAAGCGATTTCTGATCCACTACAAAACATCGTGTCTGCGGTGAAATCTGCATTGGAACAAACACCTCCTGAACTGTCTTCTGACATCGCTGAACGCGGGATCGTGTTGACCGGTGGTGGTGCATTGCTGCGTAACCTGGACAAGCTTCTTGCAAAAGAAACAGGTCTGCCTGTTGTGGTTGCTGAAGATCCACTGTCTTGCGTGACTCGTGGTGGCGGTAAGGTACTCGAATTCTTCGACAATCCAAATCATGACATGTTATTTGTAGGCTAAGACAAGGATTCGGCGGGTGCAAGCACATCTGTTTTCTCGACAACCGCCATCTTTTCGCTCTTTTATCATTGCACTGATAACATGTCTGGTGGTGCTGTTCTTTGACTGGCGCATGCCACATGTTGTTCAACCTGCAAGGGATGTCTTGTACGCGGCCTATAACCCCATTTATGCCGTGGCCAGCTATCCGGTACTGTCGCGAGAATGGCTGAATCAACAAACCAAATCTGAAGCGCAACTGCGTCGTGAAAATACAGCGATGCAGGCTGAGCTATTGCAGGCGCAAGTTCGCCTACAAAAAATTGCAGAACTTTCTGCAGAAAATACTCGTTTACGCGGTCTTTTAGATACCCCTCTGATTCTTGATGGACGTATGGAAATTGCTGAGGTCATTGGTACCGATGCTGATCCGTTGCGCCATATCATCGTGATCAACCGTGGTTCCAATAACAAGCTGAAAGTCGGTCAGACCGTACTGGATGACATGGGGATTATGGGACAGATTATTGATGTCTATCCGCATAGTAGCCGGGTCATGCTGCTCTCTGATAAAGAACACTCCTTGTCGGTGCGTCTGGAACATACTGGCATGCGTGCCATTGTCTCGGGAACCGGGGATCTGGGACGCCTGAAAATGGAATATGTACCGACCAGCGCCAATATCAAAGTTGGTGAAAAAGTTTACAGTTCAGGTCTGGGACAGCATTTTCCGGCAGGTTATCTGGTGGGAACGGTATCTAACGTAAAACGGCATAATTCAGGGGAATTTGCTCAGATTGATGTCACTCCAGCAGCACAGTTGGCCGGTGGTCATCATGTCGTCGTGCTGTTCTCTGACTCATTAGCGATGGAGCAACCGCATGTCAATCGCTAAGATGCGACCTAAAACACATCGTGATCCTTTATTTGCCATTGTTATTTCAGTGATTGTGGCTTCTGTTCTCTCAGTCTATCCACTGTCTTACGAGACCTCGGGATGGCGTCCATTATTTATGTTAATGGTCATGCTGTTCTGGGTATTGTGTCAGCCGACCTGGTGTGGAATCTGGTTTGCATTTGCTACCGGGATCTTCATTGATTTACTGCTTGATGCGCCTTTAGGTCTCAATGCACTTAGCTTTATCATCATTGCTTTTGTGGCACGTTTCCTGACCCGTGAGCGCCGTATTCTGACCTTTGCTAATTTATGGGTCATTACGGCAATTGCGATTCTGGCACATTTGATGATTATCTTCTTTGCCCAGATTTCGACCGGCGTACAATTCTCATTTGCACGACATTGGATTCCCATGCTGACTAGTGTCATCATATGGCCAGTGCTTTATTACTTTTTGAGAAAATGGCGCATTTAATCCTCGCTTCCAGCTCACCCCGACGCCGTGAACTTTTGCAGCAACTCGGGCTGAACTTTGAGATCTGTAGCCCAGATGTAGACGAATCTGTACTGGAAAATGAGTCCATTGCAGCCTATGTCGAACGTCTGGCGCAAGTCAAAGCGGAAGCGGTGGCCAAGCTGTTTCCGGATGCCATTATTATTGCTGCGGATACCAGTTTAGGTGTGAATAATGAGATTTTGGGGAAACCTGAATCCAAACAGCATGCCTTTGAAATGTGGGAAAAAATTTCAGGGAGATGGCATGATGTGTATACTGGAGTGTGCGTCCGCACAAAAGAAGAAAAATACAGTATAGTAGTTCGTACACAGGTTGAATTTCAGCCACTAAATAGCCATGATATGGAAAGTTACTGGGCAACAGGTGAGCCGCTTGGGAAAGCAGGCGCCTATGCAATACAGGGAATTGCAGCGCGTTATATTCCAAGAATAGAAGGTAGTTATTCGAATGTAGTGGGGTTGCCACTATATGAAACAGTACAGTTATTGCAGACGGTTAAGGCACTAAATTAACTGCTGAAAAAGAATTCTTATAATGTTTTGAGTGTTGTTATGTCTGACGAGTTGTTGATTAACGTCACACCGATGGAATGTCGGGTGGCGTTGATTGAAAACGGCACGGTGAATGAACTGTTTGTCGAGCGTACGGCCAAGCGCGGATTGGTCGGGAATATCTATAAAGGAAAAGTGGTCCGGGTCTTGCCGGGCATGCAGGCCGCTTTTGTTGATATTGGCCTGTCCAGAACGGCATTTTTGCATATCAATGACATGGTCTGGCCACGTAACCAGCCAACGCCGAATGTATTCGAACTGCTGCAGCCGGGTCTGATTCTTACCGTTCAGGTGATGAAAGACATGCTCGGTACCAAGGGCGCACGCCTATCTACTGATCTTTCTATTCCTTCACGTTATTTGGTCCTGATGCCATATGGCAATCATATTGGCGTATCGCAGCGGATTGAATCCGAAGATGAACGCAATCGTTTACGCTCGATCATTGAGCGTATTCAGGCAGAACACAAGTTGCCAGGCTCCGTGATTGTCCGTACTGCTGCGGATGGCATTGAAGAAGAGGCGATTGCACAGGATATGGCTTACTTAGCCAAACTGTGGGAATACATCCAGCGCAAACAAAAAGTAATCGCAGTGCCTTCATTGATCTTTGAAGAACTGCCTTTGCCACAGCGTGTCATTCGTGACCTGGCTAATGAAGAAACCGAAAAGATCTATATCGATTCACGCGAAATCCATGGCAAGCTGAAAGAGTTTGTGGATGAGTTCGTGCCGAACATGAAAGACCGTTTGCTACATTATCCGGGCGAGCGACCAATTTTCGATTTGTACAATGTCGAAGAAGATCTGCAAAAGGCTTTACAAACCCGTGTCGCACTGAAGTCCGGCGGTTATCTGATGATTGACCAGACTGAAGCCATGACCACCATTGATGTTAATACCGGTTCTTATGTGGGCGGTCGCTCGCTGGAAGATACGGTGTTTAAAACCAATATGGAAGCCACACAGGTGATTGCACGTCAGCTGCGTCTGCGTAATCTGGGCGGTATTATCATCATTGACTTTATTGACATGCAGGAAGCCCAGCACCGTGAAGAGGTGATGAACCAGTTTGTGAAAATGCTGGAACGTGATCATGCCAAAACCAAGATCACCCAGGTGTCTGAACTGGGGTTGGTGGAGATGACGCGTAAGCGTACCCGTGAGTCTTTGGAACACTTGTTATGCGAGTCCTGTCCGACCTGTCAGGGACGTGGATATGTGAAAACAGCAGAATCAGTGTGTTACGAAATTTTTCGGGAAATCCTGCGCTATGCTCGCGCTTATGAATCACAAAGTGGCTTTACTGTTGTTGCCCATCCGGCAGTGATTGATCGGCTGTTGACTGCAGAAGCCCCAGCTGTAGCGGATCTGGAACACTTTATTAATCGTGTAATTAAATTCCAGGTCGAAAATTTATACACGCAAGAGCAATACGATATCATTCTCAGCTGAAATTGTAACAGAATATCGTTAAACACTTGTTACATCTGAAATTTTACAACTCTACTGATATTTACAATACTAGAAACATCAAATTAGCCAAAGCCTTTCTCCCAGTTCTAGGCTTAGCAAAAGGAGTCTATGATGAGTATGAGTAAAGTTGTAATCAATAAAAGCTTGAAACACGTATTAGAACCAAAGGCTGTGCATGCAGGATATATTGTGGATGAACGCGGGAATGAAGTTCAGATTACAGCTTCTATGATTCGCTCTGTCTGCCATCAGTTATTGAAACAATGTCGTACTATTAAAAGTTAATTAAACCAAAATAGATTGCGGTTGTATGAATTTCATTCAAACTGTAAAAAGAATAAAATAAAGGGGCTTAAATTGCCCCTTTATTTTTTACTAAATGATTGGCAAAAGTGCTCACACACTTTTTAGCAGTCCATTGCCAGATTTTATTCGTCCGCGGCTAACTGACCGCTTTCAACTTTGGGACGGGTTCACCATCCACAATCCGTTCGAAGCGTTGAATTTCTTCTTCAAGATGAGTCAATAGATTCTGCATTTTGGGTAGAGCATTACGGCAAGCAGTAAGACCTACTTCAAGCTTGTCCATATAACTGGTCATGGTGATATTCAGTGCCTGTCCATCCAGTACAATCGAAGCCGGATATAAGGCTTCCAAACGTGCGCCATTCCAGTACAGAGGTTCCTGAGGACCAGGGACATTGGAAATGATCACGTTAAATGCCTGACGTTTTGGCATTAAGCCAGATGCAATATTGAATCCTGCAAGACCGTAGACAAAAGCACTATAGTTCAGAATCTGATTGGCATTCATGCGCTTAAAGCGTTCTTTAGCACTGAGTACACTGCGACGTACCGTTTTAAGACGCTCCAAAGGATCATCCTTATGCGTGCCCAGATTCGCCAGAATCATGGTAATACGGTTGGAAACATCGGAGTCATCGCTACGTACAGAAGCGGGCACCATTGCAATTAATGGTTTTTTCGGCAAGGCATTTTGTGTGAGTAAATATTCGCGTAAGGCACCTGAACAGATCGCTAACACGATATCATTAATCGTTACACCTAAAGCTTTAGAAATATGACGTAAACGTGAGAATTCAAAAGATTGGGCTGCGAAACGACGTGAAGCACTGACGCGCTGATTTAAAATAGAACTTGGTGCTTGAAAGCTGGACACATAATCCGGATTACGCCCCATATCTTTCAGTACGGTTTGTGATAATTCATAAGCCACTCGTGGCGTACATTCCAGCTGGCCTTTAATCGCCTGTAATACATTCTTCATGCGGCTGACTTTCGGCGCTTTCAGACGTTTTGCTCGTGGACCTTCTACACACCAAGGTGGCACAATACTTTTCGCATGTGGATCATGGGAAAGTGATTTTTCTACCAGACGCATGCCTGCAATACCATCTACCATCGCATGGTGAATCTTGAAGTACATGGCAAAACGGTTGCCTTCAATGCCTTCAATAATATGACAGGTCCATAAAGGTTTAGCGCGGTCAATCAGTGCGCTGTGTTCTTGGGAAATATAAGTCAGCAGCTCGCGGATACGCCCAGGTTTCGGTAAGGCAATATGACGAAAATGATGATCTAAATCAAACTCTTCATCTTCATCCCAAAATAAACCGTTTAAATAGTTATTAAATGGAGGAATCGGTGAGGATTTGGAATTGCGAATATCAGTCACCAGATCCCGGATAAAAGAGGCTGGTGCATTGTCAGGAATTTGAAACAAAAATAACCCGCCTACATGCATAGGCTGCTGCCGTTTCTCTAAAGACAAAAAAATAAAGTCAATCGGATGTAATGGACGCATAGCGTAGATTGCCTCACTGCATTTTCTTCAGCTGCTCATGTATAAGCAACCTTGTTAGAATTATTGGTATCACATTACAAAGTATAGCGATTTTGTCGCATAAAGGTACTGATTTTTCTGTAGCCGATTGGTTCACAAAAAAACCACCCGACGAACGGATGGCTTTTTAAGATTATTTTTTCAAGTTCCCGGCATGCAAGCCACATTCTTTATGGGTGGCTTCTTCCCACCACCAGCGTCCTTCACGTTCATGCTGATTTGGCAGCACAGGACGGGTACAAGGTTCACAGCCAATGGAGATAAAACCTTTTTCATGTAGTGGGTTGTATGGAATTTCCATCATTCGGATATAATTCCACACATCCGCGCTAGACCAGTTAGCAAGGGGATTATATTTAATCAGCTGTTTGCCTGGGCCAGAAAAACCTTCATCAGATTGAACCACTGGAATGTCATTACGTGTTCCCGGGCTTTGGTCTTTACGCTGACCGGTAATCCAGCCATCTAAAGTTGCCAGTTTTTTGCGTAAAGGTTGCACCTTGCGGATTCCGCAACATTCCTGATGGCCGTCACGGTAGAAACTGAACAAACCTTTTTCAGTCGTCAGTTGTTGAATCGCATCTGTTTCCGGGAAACAGATTTCGATATCAATATTATAGTGCTGGCGAACTTTTTCAATAAATTGATAAGTCTCAGCATGCAGACGCCCTGTATCCAGGCTAAATACCCGGAAAGGTTTACCTAAATTAGATGCCATATCAATCAGTACAACATCTTCTGCACCAGAAAATGAAATGGCAATTTCGCCTTCCTGCTCGAGAGCAAGCGCTAAAATTTCACTTGGTGATTTATCTGCATATTCAGATGCAAGCGCATCTACCATAGCAATAGTGGGGATTTTGGTCATATGAGTCCTGGCGGCATAGGCTTGGAAATGACGTGGCCTATATGAATTTATTTCAGATTTATTCTATTTTAATAGAAATGCCCAAAGCTACTTATCACTAAAAAATAAATACTTATGAAAAAAACAGATTTAAAAAAGAACAGTGCAAAATCTTTTTCTTCAGCTATGATAGGGCAAAATTTTTTCAATACAACTGAGGGGATGCTTCATGGAAGTCGTATGTCTAGATCTAGAGGGCGTTTTGGTTCCAGAAATCTGGATCAATTTTGCTAAAAAAACAGGTATTAAAGAGCTCGAAGCAACGACACGTGATATTCCTGACTATGATGTGTTGATGACCCAGCGTTTGAATATTTTAAAACAGCATGGTTTGGGTCTAAATGATATCCAGGCTGTGATTGCGGATATGGGGCCATTTGAAGGCGCCAAGGAATTTGTAGAATGGGTAAGTACTCATTTTCAGCTGATTATTCTGTCTGACACTTTCTATGAATTTGCTCATCCTCTAATGAAGCAACTAGGCTGGCCAACGATTTTCTGTCATAAGCTGGAAACTGATGAAGAGGGCATGATCACTGCTTATAAACTTCGTCAGCCGGACCAAAAACGTCAAGCCGTAAAAGCATTACATGGCTTGAACTTCCGTGTGATTGCAGCAGGAGATTCTTATAATGATACCACGATGCTAGGTGAAGCAGATCATGGTTTCCTATTTGATGCGCCTGAAAATGTGATTGCTGAATTCCCGCAATTCCCGCCAATTCGTGGTTATGATGCGTTAAAAGAAGCGATTCGTAATGCTTCAGTACGTGATATTCCAGCTTAATTTTTAAGTTTGAAATTAAAAAAAGGCACCAAAGGGTTAATGCCAGTCAGTTAAGCAAATATTAGTAAAATGTAGTAAAAATGAGTGTATGTAAATACGCTCATTTTTTTATGACTTTATCTGAAAATTTAGATTGCACCCTTCAACATTCTTTACCTTCACTT